>JAOUKT010000049.1 GCA_029882395.1 Gammaproteobacteria bacterium | reverse complement strand
TATCACGTAAATCTTTTTCACTCATTTTTCACTCTCCAGACTACGACAGCGGGCTGACTCAATTGGTTTTATAGCATATTAGGCCAATTTTTCTTTTGACCGCTATCAATTATACTCAATAACAAGATTCAATCATTGTTCGCTTCTATGTATACTCGAAATAGCAAATGATACTCATAACAGGTGATTAATATCTTTCCTTTATATTCGCTGAACATGCTGCCCATTACATTATCTGGCAATCCATATGGATAAACCTGTAATGGACATAGAAATACCCGACGCACTCAAAGACAGCATCTTACAGTGCCCTTCTCTGCCCAGTTTACCGGCTGTGGTATTGCAGGTCATTGCAGCCAGCCAGGATCCTGATATCGGCTTATCTGAGGTCTCTGACATTATTCGTTCAGACCCTGCTTTATCGGCAAAACTATTAAAAGTGGCAAATTCGCCGCTTTATTCAATCCGCCGTACCATTCATAACTTACGTGAAGCACTGACCTTGCTGGGTTTAAATGCATCACTGACCATTGGTTTAAGTTTTAGTCTGATCAAGTCGCTTAAAAACAACCCGGAACAGCCATTTGTCCATGAAAACTTCTGGAAGCGTGCGATTCTCTCAGCCATCATCGCCAAACGCATGGGGGCTCAACTGGGTCTTGGCAACCTTGAAGATATCTTTCTAACCAGCCTGCTGCAGGACATTGGCATACTCATATTGCAGTGTTCGCTACCGGACCTTTATGCCGATACAACCGGGCAGTACATGAGCCATGATCAGAAATCGCTGACTGAGCACGAAAACCTGAATACCAATCACTCTATTGTCGGCGCCTGGATGTTACAGCACTGGCGATTCCCTAAAAAACTTTACATGGCGGTATTAAACAGTCATTCACTGGATACTTATCACTCTCAAGCCAATAAAGAGCAGCTGTTTCAACAATGCATCAGTTTCTCGGGTCATCTCGCCGATATCTGGATTGATGAAGATAATGAGCTCCTGCTAAGCGACAACATGGCCATGTCAAAAGCGATTCTGGGGCTTAATGACGCACAATATAGCGAGTTCATAGCCGATATCAGCAATATTTTGCCCGAGGTC
This sequence comes from Gammaproteobacteria bacterium, assembly GCA_029882395.1. Taxonomy (GTDB): domain Bacteria; phylum Pseudomonadota; class Gammaproteobacteria; order SZUA-229; family SZUA-229; genus JAUVDT01. Next base: position 20,076 of record JAOUKT010000049.1, on the reverse strand, counting down.
TCCAGCCTGTTTAATATCAAACTGACTGACAATGCAAGCCGTGACCGGCTGCTGGACCAGACCAGGGAACTGATATTGCAGAGGAATTTGCAGGTTATCAAACAGTCTGAACACGACCGCAGGCAGATCGAGGCCATGCAAGTGCAAAACCAGGACCTTAAAGAACAGTCCCGGCTGGATACGCTGACCGGCATTTACAATCGAAAGCATTTCGAACACCTGCTGGACGAGGAATTTGAGAACGCGAACCTCAACCGCTGGCCTTTATCACTGGCTTTTATCGACCTTGACAACTTTAAAGAAGTGAATGATATCCATGGCCATCTGGCAGGTGATCAGGTATTAAAGGAAATATCCCATTTCTTTGCCGAGAACATTCGTCTGACGGATACGCTGGCCCGTTATGGCGGTGATGAATTTATCCTCATCTTGCCCGGCTCGACACAAGAAGCTGCCGAAGGCATGTTACTCAGGCTGATCAAAGACCTGCGAGCACACCACAGCAGCCAGATAGACGGGGCGATTATTAAATTAAGCGTTTCGATCGGCCTGGCCAGCCATATGGATGCACACAAGTTTGACAGTACTGATGCATTTTTAAAGGCTGCAGATACCGCATTATATAAAGTCAAAGCCAGCGGCCGCGATGACCTCGCCAGCTATTAACCGGCTAAAACACTTCCCATGGATAGCCAATAATCACGCTGACTTCAAAGCCTTCATCGCCATTGGCAATGTCGGCCCGAAACACCAGTCCTGATGATGTCACCATTCTAAAGCCAACACCGGCTGAATAGGCCATTTGATGCCATAGCTCACTTTTATCGTCAGCTATGGCCCCGCGCTCATAAAACAAAGCGAGCTGCATCAAAGTGCGCATGTCTTTGGCGATAAAAATATCAAAGGGCTTGTCATCGTCATTAATATTCCAGCGGTATTCAATACCGTAGAACCTTGCATGAGAACCTTCAAAGCGCCCCCCGGGGTATGAGCGCAAGCGGCTAAGACCACCCAATGCTCCCACCGAGCCATAGGTGTTATGCGCCACGGTCGAATTAATATAACTGTTACAATCCTGTTGTTGCGAAGGTGTTAATACCGGTGAGCTACAATCAAAACCCTGATTAGCCTGTAATACAGCCGCATCGGTTTCTCCCTGACGGTTAACACGGCTATCGGCCTGGAAATAATTGAGCACCAGGGTATCGTTTTTGGCAAGCGGGATATATTGCGTAATGTTCAGATCAATAATATTAAAATCCACCGCATTTTCTTCTCTCGGTGGTGAATGCCAGAAACTTAGCTCGACACGCAGGCCCTGTCTCGGGTCACTGTAGTCATCGGTTAAATCCAGCCGGCTACCGATGGTAATGCTGCGTGTTTTATTTAGCTCTGCATTCTCTGCGGTTTGCAAAATGCTGCCATCAGGATTGCGGATAGCACCGGCCTTTGATTCATTATCAAACACCATGCCGTAAAACTCTAAACGCCGCTCATATAAGGTATAGGTTAACCGTGAGCCATAAAATAGCGCATTATCCAGCTCGGCCAATATATAATCGTCCTCAGCAGAAACCATACCCCGTTCTTTAAACCGCTGGATACTGGCTTTATTGAAGTTTTGCAGCGCAAAATCAATAATCAGCTGTTTTTCGATCAGATGGTTCTCTGTTGAAAACAGCCCCATCCCGGTCAGATCGCCTGTCGATGCAAAACCGTATAAATCAGAATAGCCGTTGTAGTTGGTGGTGGCGGCGACAACGATAACACCCTCCCCAATCCCCGGGATACTATAAAAGCTGGGTACAACATAATAGCCTGCATCGGTAAAAAACTGCGGCTTTCTCCTTTCTGCTATCTGCAGCTCAGCCTGGGCCGGTGCGGCCAGCAATAGCAATACAATGGCCAGAAAACGGTACATGGCTGTTAAATCTCCTTTTCCTCGGTGCCATAATTTAAGCATAGACCGGCTGTTTCTCATAATTTGTATTGCCATTCATTCTTTCGGCTTATTTTATCCTCTGTTTTCATTATCCAAAGCAGACTCATCTGCATCGCGATGCTATAATTACAGCAATAAATTCACTCGAGAGACAATATTAGCTATGAGCGCGGATATACGTGTAGGTGTTATCGGAGTTGGTTATCTAGGTCGCATACATGCGAAAATTTATGCCAAACTGCCAGGAATTGAACTGGTTGGCGTGGCAGATGTTGATGAAGCCGCCGCTAAAGCTATCGCCGACGAACTCGGCTGTGAAGCCTTTACCAATGGTCAGGATCTAATAGGCAAGGTCGACGCCGTCAGTATCGTGGTGCCGACTATTTATCACCTCGAGACAGCCAAGCCTTTCATTGAAAACGGCATCCATATTATGATGGAAAAGCCGATTACACCGACCTATGAAGACTCCTTGATTTTGGTTGAGATGGCTGAAAAGGCCGGCATTATTTTTCAGGTCGGATTTCTGGAGCGCTTCAATGCCGGCATCATGGCATTGGCCAACCGCTGCAAGAACCCGCGTTTTATAGAAGCCCATCGTCTTAGCATGTTTGTTGAGCGCGCTACCGATGTTGATGTGATCACGGACCTGATGATTCACGATATTGATATCGTATTGTCGCTTGTTGATTCTGAAATCGTCAATGTCTCGGCCTCCGGCCTGCCCGTGCTGACCGAACATGTGGATATTGCCAATGTCCGTCTGGAGTTTGCCAACGGTGCGGTGGCGAATGTCACTGCCAGCCGGGTCTCAAACAAAAAACACCGGCGCATTCGGGTTTTTGAAAAAGACCATTATTACGGCCTTAACTTCGAAGACCAGCAACTGGAAATTGCCAGCACACGTCCTCAGCATGACAATGCGCGTGATGAAATTATCATGGAAAAACCTCAAATCGAACCACAGATGCCGCTTGATGCTGAACTGATAGAATTTATCGATTCAGTGAAGACCGGCAAACCACCATTGGTTGACGGCCGTGTGGGCCTGGAAGCCATTCGTGTGGCCAACCTTGTTCGTCAAAGCATATTAGACAGCGTGAAAAAATAATGAATATACCTTTCCTGGATTTATCTGAAGAATTTAATAACCTGCATGAAGAGTGGTTCACTGCGATTAAAGAAGTGGGTGCAACCGGCCGTTATATTTTAGGCCCCAACGTTCAGGCCTTTGAAGAAGAGTGCGCCGCCTATGTTGGCACCGATTATGCCGTTTCTGTTGCCAACGGTACGGATGCGCTGACCTTATCATTGCGTGCGCTGAATATTACCAGCGGCGATGAAGTCATCACCTCACCGTTTACCTTTTTTGCATCATCCGAATGCATTGATCTGGTCGGTGCCACCCCGGTATTTGCCGATATTGATGAAAACAGTTTTAATATCACCGCTGACAGCATTGCAGCGGTGATTACTGAAAAAACCAAAGCCATTATCGTTGTGCATATTTTTGGCCACCCGGCTGATATGACGGCAATCAACGCACTGGCGGCAAAACATAACCTGGAAGTGATCGAAGATGCGGCACAGGCTTTCGGTGCACAGGTTGGCGATCAGCGCGTGGGCAGTTTAGGCACCACCGGCTGTTTTAGTTTTTATCCAACTAAAGTACTGGGGTGTTATGGCGACGGTGGCATTATTACCACCAATTCAAAAGCCATTGTAGACAGCCTTCACCGTTTACGAAATCACGGTGCGATTAAACCGTTTGTGCATGCCGAAGTCGGCTACAACAGTCGCCTTGACGAAATTCAGGCGGCTATTTTACGCCTCAAGCTGAAAAAGATTGATGCTGACATTGCCGCTCGTAAGCGCATTGCTGCAGCTTACACTGAACAATTAAAAGGCACGGCTATCATCACGCCTGAAGCACCTGAAGGTTTTGGCCATGCCTATAACCTATATACCATTCGCCTGACTGAAAACCGCGATGCCGTACGCCAGGTGCTGTCGGATAATGACATCCCCACCTCACAATGTTACCCCGAGCCGCTTTCAGTTCAGCCTGTTTATGAAAGCCTGGGATATAAAAAAGAAGATGTGCCAGTATGTGAAATGCTGACTCATCAGACACTATCACTTCCTGTTTACCCGGCAATGACCGATGAAATGGTTGAGTACATTACATCCACTCTGATCAAAGCCGTCGGTTAATGCTGAGCGGTTTAAGCAGCATTAAAGCGCTGCTTAAACCGCTAATGCTTTCACCTTAACGCGCTGCCCGACAAGCAACTCAATCATTTTCTGGGCATGCATAATGTCACCTGAGCTATAATAAACATGCTCTTGCGCACTGTTTTGTAGTGGCTTATCAAGCTGACTTAAAATTCTTTTTAACTGTTCAGCCACTGCACTGCCTGTATCAATAATCGCAACGGATTCACCGGCAATGTTCTGTATTGCATTTAATAAAAAGGGGTAATGGGTGCAACCCAGCACTATTGAGTCGACCCCCTGTTGTAACATTGGCTGCATGTATTGACGCAGTAAGCGGTAGGTTTCTTCATCATCCAGTCGCCCTGCTTCCACCTGCTCGACCAGACCATGAGCGGCCTGTTCAAAACAGCTCACATTGTCTGCATAACGGGAAACAAGTTTAAGGTACTGCTGACTCTGCAATGTCGACGCGGTGGCCAATACACCGACCTTGCCTGTTCTGGTTTTCAGGCTCGCCGGTTTTAGTGCCGGCTCAATCGCCACAACCGGAATATCGATACTTTCTCTGATCGTTTTTACCGCCGCGGCTGTTGCCGTATTACAGGCCACGACTATAACGGAAACCTGTTGTTCGAGCAGAAACCGGCAGATACCCAGACAGCGCTGTTTGATAAATGCCTCTGACTTGTTGCCATAGGGCGCGTTGTAACTGTCAGCTACGTATATAAAATGCTCATCGGGCAGCTGTTTTTTTAAATGCTTTAAAACACTTAATCCGCCTATGCCCGAATCAAAAACACCTACTGTCATTAACGATGAACCCGCTTACTTTAAAAAATGGATTATTTAATAATCACGGCTTTACCGATGCCTCTGTGATCAGAGGCGGCGTCGATCGTTTTTTTCTTTTTGTCCCAGATAACAACATGCATATTGCCCCAGCTGTCAGCTTCCGTTAACTGATGCCCCATCCGTTCCAGCACTTCAATACTTTCTTCTGTGATCGCAGCGGTCTCATAATATATTTTATCCGGTAAATACTGGTGGTGAATGCGCGGCAAACTAACCATGGCTTTTGCATCAGCGCCTTTAAAAAACTCCAGTGCCGCCAGAATTACCATGCTGATAATCCGGCTGCCACCGGGTGTACCGACCACAGCAATGCGGTCTTGCGTTTCTAAAAAAGTCGGCGACATGCTCGACAACATGCGTTTACCCGGCGCAATCGCATTGGCCTCAGCCCCAACCAGGCCATAGGCGTTCGGCACACCCGGTTTTGCTGAAAAGTCATCCATCTCATCGTTCAATAAGATACCGGTTCCCGGCACGATATAACCCGAACCAAAGGGATAATTAACAGACAGTGTTGCCGACACACGATTGCCCCGCTGATCAATCACAGAAAAATGAGTGGTATTATTACCACCGCTCTCAAATGCCACCGCTTTTAATGACAAACTGTCCGTTGCCTGCTTAGTATCAATACTGGCAGCTAACGTATCCGCATAACTCTGGCTGATTAACTTTTTAACCGGCACCTCGACATAATCGCTATCGCCCAGATATTGCGCCCTGTCTCTATAGGCGCGGCGCATGGCTTCGACGATTAAATGAATTTGTTCGCTGCGCGTTAAGCTTTCAATATTCTTTGATGACAGCATATTAAATACTTCTGCCATGACGATACCGCCCGATGAAGGCAAGGCCGCTGAAGTGACTTTCATGCCCTTGTAACGACTGACAACAGGCTCTCTCGGCACAACCTGATACTGCATTAAATCTTCATGCGTCCAGATACCACCGGCCTGTTTTACGCCTTCAACTAATTTGTCTGCCAGCTCGCCCTGATAAAAGCCTTCCATGCCTTTATTGGCGATCAGTTCGAGCGTGTTCGCCAGGTCCTCCTGTTTAATGACATGGCCAACCTCAGGTACCGCGTTATTGTTTAAAAACAGTTTTGCCGCTTGTTCTGACGCCTGCAGTGCCTGCAGCCTGAACTTCACCATTTTGGCAAAATACGCATCGACTTTAAAACCATCTCGCGCCAGCAAAATAGCGGGCTCAAGGCTGGTGCTTAAATCCAGCAAACCATAGGTTTCGGCCATATACTGCAGTGCCGCGGGCACCCCCGGGATGCCTGCTGATAAAGCACCATCCATGGATTTTTTATGATCAACATTGGCTTTTTCATCCAGATACATGTCTCGGCGCGCTGCCAGCGGCGCTCGCTCACGGCCATCAATCATCATATCCTTGCCATCGATTGCATTATGCACCAGCCAGAAGCCACCACCGCCAAGACCTGAACCATAAGGCTCAACAACGGCCAGTGCAGCACTGATCGCAATCGCGGCATCCATCGCGTTGCCGCCATTTTTTAAGATATTTTCACCAATTTCAGTCGCCAGCGGATGAGCACTGGCGACACCCGCCTGGCTTAAACTGGCACTGTGAGCGGCAAACGCCGATAAGGTAAAAACAATGGATAATACGATTCGAAAGCTTTGATGGGTTTTTTTCATTATTATGTCAATCACATTCATTACCAAGGTATCTTTTATCATTCCCTTAAACTCCGTGCCGGCAGGCTCTGCGCTCTTCCTTTTTTGCTCTTTGGGGTCTTTAGTACAAGCCATCACTGACGATCTAAAACACCGCCACTGTTAGCTTTCCATCAGTTCGCATAGAACAATGATAAAAAGCTGGCGTTTAGTCTGGGTGAAAGCTTTTGTATAAAAAAAGGCCCATAAGGGCCTTTCGCATTTCAATACTATGACTCTCCGGTTAGAGCCCGGTATTTAACCCATAACTGATCCTCAGATTCCTGATGATCAGGGTCTTTTGGAATACAGTCTACAGGACAGACCTCTACGCATTGCGGTGTATCGTAATGACCAATACATTCAGTGCATTTATTGGGGTCTATAACGTAGATCTCATCTCCCGGAGAGATAGCCTCATTCGGGCATTCCGGTTCACAAACGTCACAGTTGATGCACTCATCAGTGATATAAAGCGCCATATACAATTATCTCCAGTCAGGCTATGTTGCTGTGCCTGCATTCTACCTGATTAAGCGTTGAAGTTCAGCCACAACTATCGGATGGACAAATTCATGCACATCCCCACCGTGCAAAGCAATTTCTTTCACTAAGGTGGATGAAAGAAAGCTGTTTTGCTCAGATGGCGTTAAAAAAAGGGTTTCAATTTTATTTTCCAGGCGCCGATTCATGCTTGCTAGCTGCATCTCAAACTCAAAGTCTGAAACCACGCGCAGGCCACGCAGGATCACATGTGCGTTTTTTTGTTTAACGAAATTCACCAACAAGGCTGAAAAACCGCAAACCTCGACATTAGGCAGACCGGATAATACGGCTTCTGCCATGCTAACCCGTTGTTTTAAATCAAATAACGGGGTTTTACCCGGGTTGGCAGCCACCGCAACGATGACTTTTTCAAAAATCTTGCTGGCCCGCTGAATTAAATCAGAATGACCATTGGTCATCGGATCAAACGTACCCGGGTATACTGCAATGACTGACATATTAGTTAGTTATCTCATACAAACAATAATGAATCTGACCGGCTAGTTTATCTTTCAAAAGCAGCCAGTTAGCAGGCACCTGAATATCATCGCCTTTTTTAGCCTCGAGATAAACCTTTGTGCCACTGGACAAGGTTAATGAGGCCATAACCGGCGCTAACAACTGCGACTGATAGGGCGGGTCTAAAAAAACAATATCAAACGCCATCGACTCAGGCAAAGTCAGCTTCTGTATATAAAGCAAAGCATCCTGTTGCAGCAGAGTAACCTGAGAGGCGGCTAGCATTTGTACATTTTGTTTGAGCATGTCATGCACGGCGGCTGATTTTTCCACCATAACGACCTCACTGGCTCCGCGTGAAGCAGCCTCCAGCCCCAACGCGCCACTGCCAGCAAACAGATCCAGACAACGGCTGCCGGCCAGCTCTGACTGCAGCCAGTTAAACAGGGTCTCTCTCACCCGGTCGCTGGTGGGCCGCAAGCCTTCAGCACTGATCACCGGTAACAGGCGGCGGCGCCAGGCTCCGCCTATAATTCTTAATTTACCCGGGGCCTGCTTCGGCGCTGTTTTATTGATCAGCTTTGGTCTGGCTGTTATGCGTTTCGCCACCAACAATTACCGTAATCATTTTTTCAGGATTTAATCTTCTTTTCAGCGCTGATTTTATCTCATCGAGTGTTACTGCTTCAATCCGGCGGTTGAAATTATGCAGATAATCCAGTGGCAAGTGATAAAAGCCGATCATCGACAGGTACTCTACCACTTTTTTATTGCTGTCAATTCGCAACGGAAAGCCACCAGTGATATTTTTTACAGAAGACTCAAGTTCATGTTCACTTGGTCCTTGTTGCCAGAACTTGTGCAATTCTGCTTTCAACAAACTCAGCGCCTGATCTGTCTGTTCATTTTTTGTTTGCATGCCGATTAAAAAAGGCCCCAGTTCACGGCTGGGTGAAAAGTAACTATGCACACTATAAGCCAGCCCGCGTTTTTCCCTGATTTCATCAACCAGTCTGGACGAGAATCCGCTGCCGCCAAAAGGATGATTGGCGACATATAATGCAAAATAGTCCTTATCGCCACGCTGTGTGCCTGGCTGCCCCATCATGATATGACTCTGTTTTGACGGAAAATCAATTTTTATGGTTTGTGCCGCGTCCAGGTTTTTTACCTGTGGCAATGCCGGTATTTTAATGCCCCGTTTCAGGCCCGACATCAGATCATTAGCGATATTTTCAGCCTGGGCACGACTGAGCTGGCCGACAATAGCAATCACGGCATTGCTACTGACGTAATAGCGGTCATAAAAATTCAGCACTTGTTTTCTTTGCATGGCCTCTAGGCTGGCATCATCACCGTTAACGACTGAAGCATAAGGGTGATCACCATACAAGGCTTTATAAAAAGCTTCTGTTGCCAGTGTCTCAGGCGATTGTTTTGCCGCTTTTCTTGAAATTTTAAGGTTAGCCAGTTCACGCTGAAAACTTTCTTCTGAAAATGTCGGCTTGCTGAGCACATCTTTTAAAGTGGTTAATGCCGGCTGCAAATAACGGTCATTTCTCAGACTGCGCAAACTCAGCCAGGCCATATCCCGCAACGCGCCATTAGCAAACTGTGCGCCCACATCTTCAAACTGTTCAGCAATCTGCTGCGCTGGTTTCTCAGCCGCCCCTTCCGCCAGCAATGCATTGGTCAATACCGCCAGGCCGGCATGACCTTTATCACGCGCACTGCCCGCATCAAAAATAATGCGCACATCAACAATCGGCAACTGTTTTGATTCAACAAAATACACGGGAGTGCCTTGCTTTGTGTGCCACTGCAATATTCTGGGTGAAGCCTGAAGGCCAGCACTCATAAAGCACAACAATAAGCTCAGCATTACCACAGCGGAGCGAGACTTAATTTCCATGACGACCTCCTGCAGCGGCTGATCCGGGTGTTTTCATATTGTCCATAGGCAGTGGTTTTAATTCTGCTATCGTCAATGTTTGATCGATAAAATACTTATTGGCGACATCTTGTACCTGTTGCGGAGTAACACGGCTGATTTTTTCAAGGTACTCGTCTTTTTTCTCCCAGCCAAGGCCTGTGGTTTCTAAAATACCTAACTGCATTGCCTGATAAAACATAGAATCTTTTTCATAGACGTTAGAGGCGATAACCTGTGCCTTGACACGTTCCAGTTCAATTGGCTCGGGCAAGGTCTTTTTAAGCTTTTCGATTTCATCAAACAGCGCGGCTTTCAATTCTGAAATATTCGATTTAGCTGATGGCAAACCACTGAGAATGAAAAGCGTGTTCAGGCGATCGTAGGGATTATATCCGGCACCGGCACTGCTGGCTATTTCACGGCCTCTGACCAGATTTTTGGACAACCTTGTACTGTTACCACCATCGAGCAGACCTGATAATACCTCCAGCGCATAAACATCAGACTCCAGGTCAGCTGTATTTGCCTGTGCCAGGCTCGGTACTTTGTAACCCATCAGCAGATAAGGCACCTGTGCCGGCAATGCGACTTCTATATATCGGCTGGTTTGCTGCGGCTTTGCCGTGTCTCTTTTAAGTGCCGGTATTTTCTGGGCTTTGATTCTGCCGAAATATTTATTTGCCAGCGAAATCACCTGCTCTGCCTTAACATTCCCGTTCACCACTAAGGTCGCATTATTGGGTGCATACCATTTGTTATACCAGTCACGCATATCCGACACTGACATCTTATCCAGATCATGCATCCAGCCAATCACAGGGTGATGATAGGGACCGCTTTCAAAGGCCGCGGCATTAAATCGCTCATATGTTAAGGCGGTCGGTTTATCTTCAGTACGCAGGCGACGCTCTTCTTTTACCACTTCCACTTCTTTTTTAAATTCTGCTTCATCGAGTATCAGGTTCTGCATGCGGTCGGCTTCCAGCTCCAGACACAGTTCAAGCCGGTCACTGGCAATACTCTGAAAATAAGCGGTGTAATCTTTACTGGTGAAAGCATTTTCCCGGCCGCCATTAAGTGCAATGATTTCTGAAAATTCACCGGCAGGGTAATCGTCTGTGCCTTTAAACATCATGTGCTCTAACACATGCGACATTCCCGTTTTGCCTTCTGGTTCATAGCTGGCACCGACTTTATACCAGACCTGCGAGACCACGACATCTGATCGATCGTCTTCCTGCACGATGACCTTCATGCCATTAGCCAGCTGATAGACTTTTGTGGCCTCAGTGGAAGAAAGTTCGGTAGCCGGCTGCAGTTCTTCTTCCCAGAGAAACACATAACCGGCAACAAACAAAAGGATGCCGACAAAAATTCCTATCCAACGCATAGTAACCCCAAAAATAAAATTGATTTATCGAGCTTTAAAACCATTAGCAAATGGCACAAATATCTCATTCTCTGTAGACAGACCGTACATCGATGAGTTCATTGGATAATACAGTGTATTTCAGCAAATAGTCAGTGCCAGAGAGCAGAGTTTCCAGCGCTTATGTCAATTAACTTATCCCTGTTGCTGCTAATCGGCCGGCATTTGTTAACATAACCTGCATCAGGTCTTATAGTCACTGACCATTGCCTCCAGGTTCTTGATGCGCTGGTTAACATCGGCAGTAGCCGTATTAATTATCTCAAACTGCGCTGAGGACTGGGAAATGACATCACTGATGGTCTGCACATTCTGATTAACATCGTTCATCACCTGGCTCTGTCCTTCGGCGGCTTCAGCAATCTGCAAGTTCATATTTTTCACCGTGCCAATAGCCTCAGAAATAGCCGCTAAGGCTTCAACTGCCTGCTCTGTTAAATCAACACCTTGTTGCGCATTCTGTTTGCCCTTTGCCATCGACTCTACCGCTTTTTGCGTACCGTTTTGCAAATTTTCAGTCATCACCGTGATTTCCTTGGTTGACTGCTGCGTCCTGTTCGCCAGCATGCGCACTTCGTCAGCCACCACCGCAAAACCACGACCCTGCTCACCGGCTCGTGCTGCTTCTATCGCGGCATTTAACGCCAGCAAATTAGTCTGTTCGGCAATAGCATTGATCACGGCCAGCACACCGCCGATATTCGCACTGTCACTTTCCAGTTTTGAAACCACCTCAGTAGCCAGCTGCACCATCTCCGCCAGTGTATCCACCGCGCACATTGCCTCAACAATCACCAGTTTGGCCGTATTGCCCTGCTCATCGGCCTCTTCGGTTGCCTTGGCTGTATCGGCCGTGCTATTGGCCACATCCGCTGATTTCACAAACATTTGATTGACAGCAGCCACCACTTGCTCGACGGTGCCGAGCTGTTGTTGCAGGCCTGATGCGGCATCAAGCGCCGATTCTTTTAAATCATGAACCGAGCTGTGCAAGCCAGAGGCCTCAGATTGCATGGTTTGAACCAGCTCTCTCAGCGTACTGGCCATGCGGTTAAAACTATCAACAATCTCGCCGATAACATCGTCGCTTTGCATAACACACTGTAAACTCACATCACGATTGCTGATCGCATTCGCCACATCGGCGATTCGTGACAGCTTTCTCAATAAAATAACTTTGACCAGAAAGAAATTAACAATACCGATGATCAAGCCGGCAACCAGACAGCCTATAAAAAACCAGCCATACATACCGGGCTTAAAGATGACAAAAAGCTCAGCATAAAAAGGAAAAATGGCACCCACCACCACACCAAATGCCAAAAATGCCATCAACAAATTTCTTAATAAACTGGGCTTTAATCTTTTTTTCAAGACATTCTCACTTAAGCGAGGCGAACGGCAGGCTCAAATAGCATTTTATTTGGCGATATTCACGCCCCTGTTGTCTAAATCTAGTCAAGATCCTGCAAATTTCAATCTCTAATGCACTATTTCTTCCTGCTTTTCTTTATTTAACAGCCATCACAGATTCACCACGAATGTGATAATACTAGGATATAATGCCCCTATCACGAAGAACCCTGTCTGTTTCGGTTTGGCAGGCACCCATTAACCTCTATTAGGCTTTGTCTTCATGTTCGGTTTTCTAAAACGAAACAAAAAAACTTCCGCTTCTCCTGCCGTTTCATCAGCGTCTGAAAAGTCTTTACATCAGTCGATTACAAAATCCCGCCGAGGCTTTACTGAAGGCCTGGCCGATATTCTGCTCGGTGCCAAAACCATCGATGATGATATTCTTGAAGAAATTGAAAACCGGCTACTGACAGCCGATGTAGGCGTGGACGTCACCGCAAAAATCATTGCCGACCTTAGCAAACGTGTTTCCCGCAAAGAAATGAATAACCCACAAGCCCTGATGCAATCTCTGTCTGAAGACATGATTGCGATGTTGAAACCAGCCGAACAAAGCCTGCAAACCGAAACCCGACAACCCTTTGTGATACTGGTTGTCGGCATTAACGGTGCCGGTAAAACCACAACGATCGGCAAACTGGCCAAACGTTTTCAAAATCAAGGCAAAACAGTGATGCTGGCCGCCGGCGATACCTTTCGCGCTGCCGCTGTTGAACAACTCAAAACCTGGGGCGAGCGCAATAATGTACCTGTTATCGCGCAGGGAACCGGTGCTGACTCGGCATCGGTTATTTTCGATGCTGTGCAGTCAGCCCAGGCCAAAGGCATTGATATTGTCATCGCTGATACCGCAGGCCGACTGCATACACAAAGCAATTTAATGGAAGAGCTGGTTAAAATACGCCGCGTCATGGGCAAGCTCGATGACACCGCGCCGCATGAAGTGATGCTGGTGATCGATGCCGGCTTTGGCCAAAACGGTCTGATTCAGGCCGAACAGTTTCATCAGGCGATGCAGGTCACCGGGCTGACCGTGACCAAACTCGACGGTACTGCCAAAGGCGGTATTTTGCTGGCGATTTCCCAGAAGCTCGGTTTACCGATTCGTTATATCGGGGTCGGCGAAGGCATTGAGGATTTACGCGAATTCAATGCCGAAGAGTTTGTTGATGCATTGCTGGATCACCAGCCGGATTGAATTTGAAACCTGATTTTAATTTTTATTTGAAATCATAAACAAAATTATAAAAAACTACGCTTTATAATTTATGGCGAGGTGTAAGTTAATTCCTTTGTGGATAGTTGCCGGTAGTCGCACCGGCGGGCGAGTAACCTTTCTTGCTCGTACAAGAAACGTCACCCAAAGAATACGCCCCAATAATCAAGCCCTCATAAAAAGCATGAGGATGCCCTCGTCAGTCGTAATATTGACGGCTGCTGCGGAACTCGCGAGAAAAGCACTCGCTCAGACAGTCCTCGCAGAAAACCCCGTAAATATCACTCCCTCCTCAGCTTGCTCAAATGGAGAGGTGTAAATCAAAGTCCAATTCAAAATCAAATAACTAATGACTAAGATCTACCAGACTATATCGGTTTTGATCCACCTTCCCGTCTCGCTGTTTGCCGTGTATTGTTTCCAGAAAGGGTAAATACGCCATGGACGGCGTATTTAGTTTTGCTGAGCAGGGATGCGAATCAAAACGACCCGAGAGCGAGGGTAGGGCTAATTAAAGAATTTAAAAGGGAAAATGGTTTGTACATACAATGCACGGGAACCCGCTAGGGCAAACAGTGCTAGGGCGGCTTTTTTGGGTACTTTTTCAGCTGTTGGAAAAAGTGCCTCGCCCGCCGGTGCGACTACCGGCAATGTATCTACAAAGCAGCCAACTTACACCTCGGCATAAACTATAAAATAATGGTTTTTATATTATAGTTTTCTGTACGACACTCACGCAGCATCACACTAAAATATCTCATGTAATTATATAACTACAACACTTTTAACTTTGATACATTCAGCCATGAAAAGTCTAGCCATTTATGGCACACTAACGCTCAAATTATAACAATGCCAACAGCACGGACCAAATGGGGACTTCATGATCCGTTTCGACAATGTCAGCAAACAATATCCCGGCGGCTTTGAAGCCCTGCTTGGTGTTAACTACCATCTGCCTCGCGGCCAGATGGCCTATTTAACGGGCCATTCCGGTGCCGGCAAAAGCACCCTGTTAAAACTGATTGCCATGATCGAGCGCCCCAGCCGGGGACAGATTTTTCTGGATGGCGTCAATCTTAATCAGGTTGGCAAACATAAAATCCCCTATATCCGTCGTAATATCGGCATTATTTTCCAGAACCATCACTTACTCAATGACCGCAGCGTTTATCAAAATGTCGCCATGCCGTTAATTATTGCCGGCTATCGCCACCAGGAAGTCAGTAAACGGGTACGCGCGGCACTCGATCAGGTGGATTTATTAAATAAAGAAAAGGCCATGCCGGTGACCTTATCGGGCGGCGAACAACAGCGCGTTGGGATTGCCCGTGCTATTGTGCACAAGCCACCGCTGCTACTGGCAGATGAGCCTACCGGTAACCTTGACCCTGAATTATCAAAAGAAATCATGCATTTATTTGAGCGCTTTAACCAGGTTGGTGTGTCGGTTTTAATCGCCAGCCATGACCTTAACTTAATTGATGAAATGGGTTACCCGGTTATTTCGCTGGATGATGGCCAACTGATACGCAACGATTTATCAAGCAGAGCGGCAAGCTGATGGCTAAAACCCCCGAGCGCGGCGTTAAGTTACAAAAAAACGCGCCTTTAAAGGCTTATTTCAGCCATCATCTACGCGTTTTTATTTCCAGTTTAGGTGAGCTGACACGTCGCCCCATTGCCAGCATGATGACAGTTACCGTCATCGCTATCGCACTCACTTTGCCCAGCGGCCTGTATCTGCTGTTACACAATGTGCAGCAGGTCAGCGCCGACTGGGACAGCTCGGCACAAATGTCTTTGTTTCTTAAAGACAATGTCAGCCAGCAAGCTGTGACTCAGCTGGCTCGCCGGCTCAAACTGAGAAACGATATAGAAAGCACACAAATCATTACCCCTGATGAAGCCTTGCAGGATTTCATTCGTATTTCTGGTTTTGGCGATGCCTTACATTCACTCGATAAAAACCCTTTGCCCGCCGTCATCGTGATTCAGCCTATCATCGACAGGCACAATCCGTTGCAGGCTTCCCAGCTGCTAGATGAGATGAAAAACCTGGCTGAAGTCGATATTGCTCAACTCGATTTAGAATGGGTTAAACGACTTTATAGAATGCTCGAAATTGCCAATCGCGCTGTCTGGATCATAAGTCTTCTGCTGGGAATTGCCGTTTTATTAACCGTGGGCAATACCATCCGGCTCGACATACAAAACAGAAAAGAAGAAATTATTGTCACTAAATTAATCGGTGCCACCAATGCCTTCATTCGCCGCCCTTTCCTTTATACCGGATTATGGTACGGCCTGTCTGGCAGTATCCTGGCACTGGTGATGACAAATATTGGCTTATTATTGCTGGACACTCCCGTGCAGAAACTGTCTGCTCTGTATAACAGCAATTTTGAACTGATTGGCTTGAGTTTTGATAATTCCGTTTTCCTTATTATCGCCAGCTGCCTGTTAAGTTTAGGCGGCTCCTGGTTGGCAGTAGGACGACAACTGAGTAAGATTGAACCGAGCTAAACAATCAACATCAGGGTAAGCATGAAGGAGCATTCAATATTACTAATCGATGGGTCCAGAGCCAGCCGGGCGATTATCTCAAAGTCCATTCATAAACAACTCAGCAATACCCAGCTGACTGATGTTGAATCTGCCACCACCGCACTGCAGTACTGCCAGACATCGACGTTTGACCTCATCATTACCGCAATGAGCCTGCCGGACATGCAGGCTCAGGAATTTGCCGCCGCGTTTAGAAAAAACTGCAATGACTCGGATACGCCTATCATCATGATGTCCGGCGATTTCACGCATAATATTAAAAATGACACCGCCTCACCTCACATCAATGGCTATTTTGACAAATCCAAAGGCAATGAACACCTGATTGAATATATTCAGTCATACCTTTCATTAAGCCTTTGGAACAAAGCGCTGCGCTGTCATGTGTTATTCGTGGAAGACAGCCCGACCGTCACCCGGGTAGTCAGCAATATGCTGGACAACAACCGTTTCAGCTATCAGCATGTTAATAACGCCGCCGATGCGCTGACACTGCTGGCGATGACTCAGGACCCGGACAACACGGATAAAGCCTTTGATATTGTGCTGACTGACATTCAACTTGAGGGCCTGATGAGTGGCGATGATCTGATCCGCGAAATACGTTTTGGGCTGGGCCTGATGCCTGATGAGCTGCCTATTCTGGTGTCCACATCGCCTCACCCCAATAGAACAGACCATATTAATAAAATCATTTCCGCCGGTGCCAATGACATCATCGAAAAACCCTTAATCGAAAGCTTGCTGATTGCCCGCATGAGTAATCTGGTTAATTAGCCGAATACCTTTATTAGCATATCTAATTACCTGTTTTAATAAGGTTTTTTCCATTTGTCGGAACTTTTCAAAGAATTAGCACTCTATACTCAGCAGTGCTAAACTATGTTCAAAGATTTACGAGGAGAGATGACAATGAGTACAGCATTGATACCAGCAAAATCAGTTTTACCTGTCGTTAGTAACGATCTGGGTAGCTATTTCAGCGATATCAACAATATACCCATGTTAACGGCCGAAGAAGAACGTCAATTAAGTGATCGACTGCAACAGCACGGTGACCTGGAATCGGCTCAAAAGCTGGTTTTATCCAACTTACGCTTTGTTGTGCGCATTGCTCGCGGCTACACCGGTTACGGTTTACCACTGGCTGACTTAATTCAGGAAGGCAATATCGGTCTGATGAAGGCTGTTAAGCGTTTTGACAGTTCACACAATGTCAGACTGGTCTCATTCGCGGTGCACTGGATCCGGGCTGAAATTCACGAATTTGTGATCCGTAACTGGCGAATCGTTAAAATTGCCACCACAAAACCTCAGCGCAAACTGTTTTTCAAATTACGCTCATCAAAAAAGCGCCTGGGCTGGTTTAATCAGGAAGAAGTTAAAGATGTTGCTGAAACGCTAGGTGTCAAACCTGAAACCGTTTTGGAAATGGAAGCACGCCTGAATAACTACGACGTGGCTTTTGATGCCCCGGCAGGCGACGACAATGAAGACTCTCATCTGTCTCTGTCGCCTTCTACTTACCTGACCAGCCAGAGCATGGACCCTGCTAATGCCGCAGAGTCGGTAGACTGGGAACAAACCCAGATAAGCCAGTTAAACGAATCACTGGCTACTCTGGACGAGCGCAGTCAGGATATCCTGCAACAACGCTGGCTCAATGACGATAAAACCACGCTGCACGATCTGGCGCAAAAATACAGTGTCTCCGCAGAACGCATACGCCAGCTGGAAAGCAACGCGCTTAAAAAGCTGCGCAGTGGAATGCTGGAAGCTTAAAGCTGTTTATATTTCAATAAAAAAGGCGGCCATTTGGCCGCCTTTTTAGTTCTATAGCATCAATTATCGCGGGGCGTATCAGCTTTCTTTTTACGCCACTGCTGGTAACACTCCAGGCCACAAAAATGAGCGACATAATCATCTGTTTCCGAGTGTTCTGCCGCTGAGGCCGGCACTTCTTTTAAACACACCTCACACTTAACCAGCTCTGCTTCTGATGTTTGTTTCTTGCTCATATCACACCTCCGCTTCTGTCACTGTTCAGAACAAAATGGTGCGTTTTTCATTATTTTCCGTAGAACACACCCGGTATCCAGCTTTTTTTAATTTTGCTGGTTTTCTCGAGCATATTTTCTTCCTGGCTTTCATCGTAAAACTTGAAATTAATCCAGCCGACACGAATGATGTCATTATGTTTCAGGCGCTGTCTCTTGGCTTTTATATCATTAACGAAAGTGCCATTTGTACTGCCTAAATCATTGATATAGTAGTTAAATTCACCCTCAAACTCGACGCTGTTCTCAACTTCCAGGCTCGCGTGTTCGCCGCTGACCGAAATATCGTCAATGGTTATATCACACTCAACACGACGACCGATCAGCGTTTTCTTGTCATTAACTCGAAATTTGTTGATGACGACTTCATCATCCAGTTGTAATAACATTATCATAGCTTAAACCACTTCTTCCTAATCCAGTTTCCACTGTCTATATCATAGACTATTAAGGCTCGAACAGACAATTCTATCTCTTTATAACAAACGAAAAAAAAGCAGCTCATGGCCGCTTTTTTATCTAAATCCTGAGATTATTTCTTATGAAAAGATAACCGATAAGAAACTGGCCCAGGATAAAACAACAATCGCAAATACGATTGTTAAAGGTAAACCGGTATAAAATGAAAACATATCTCACCTCATTAAGAATATCAGCAAATGTTAATCTATTCTGGCTTCGTATTCAAGTCAGAATCCGCAGTTTCGGGCTGCTCCAGCCCTTTATCAAAGCCTGGTACCATCGGGTCGTCATCGTCCATAAGAATGCGATGAGCCGGCCCCTCAAGGTCTTCAAACTGGCCATTTTTAACAGCCCAGATGATCGCCCAAAGTGCAATGCCCATGACCATGAAGCCCAGTGGTATCAGTAAATACAGTATTTTCATTCGCTTTCTTTCATCTTTGTGGCATTAACGTCTTAAACGCAAAGCATTGATCACAACCACCAGCGAACTCATTGACATGCCGATTGCGGCCATCCACGGAGCAATCAGACCCATAGCAGCCAGTGGTACCGCTGATACATTATAGCCAATCGCCCAGGCAAAGTTCTGACGAATTATTTGCAGTGTTCGTCGTGCCATGGTGACGCCTTCAGCCACATGCGCCAGGTCTTCTGATAACAACACCATGTCAGCACTGGCATGGGCCAGCTGGGTACCACCGCCCATTGCCAGTGAAACCTGGGCGGCCGCCAGTACCGGTGCATCGTTAACACCATCACCGACCATCGCAACCACACCACCTTGCTGCTGTAGTTTCTGTATATAAGCGAGCTTATCGGCGGGCAAACACTCACCGTGTGCGTCATCGATTCCCAGCTCTTTAGCGACATGAGAAACCACATGCTGCTGATCGCCGCTTAATAAAATTACCTCTATGCCCAGTTGTTGTAGCTGTGTAATCGCCGTTTTGGCTTCATCTCGTAACCGGTCCAGAATAGTGATCACCGCTAACAAGCCGCTTTCATCGGCAACAAAAACGCTGCTGTTAATGTCTGATTCAAAGCCATGCTCTGCAATGGTCGCGGCAGATAACTCCGCCACATACGCCAGTTTACCAATTCGGATCAGGCGCTGCTGATAGCGTGCCTCTATGCCCTCGCCGGGAGTGGCCACCGTCGCATCGATCTTGAGTCTTTCACTGCTCAGGCTGCTTAATGCCCTAGCGATGGGGTGTTCGGAATCCTGCTCAATGCTGGCCACCAGCGCACATAACTCTGATTCACTCATGCTGGTTTGCATCATTTGCAC
>JAOUKT010000132.1 GCA_029882395.1 Gammaproteobacteria bacterium | reverse complement strand
TCAGGCACAGAGCCTACATTTTTCGCTTTGCCCTTAGCGCTGTCACACTCAGCACAAAGCTCAGCATTTTGACATTGCCAACTGTCGAAGACTCGATACCAAAACCAGACGACATAATGCTCATGTTAGTGCCGGAGCCTGCATCATCAAAGTTACTAAATGAATATTTAAACTCAAAGCGGCTACCAACAAAAGAAGCCCCTATTGTCGTTTCAGCACTGCACTCATAGGTACAAACAACACTTCCCGGCAAGTTATAATTCATATCCCGCTCAGCAAAAAGCGATAGTTTGCCATACGGGGTCTTTTTCATTAAATAGGAATAGCCAAGACCATAAGATAACTGCGATACATCATTCTCTACAAATGCACCGTCATCTGAATACAGGTGAAATGATTTTAAGTGTGCTGTTAACCCCGTGCCTCCTATCACCCGAAAACCAATGTCAAAACCTGTCGCCGTGGCCGGTAAAGTCGACGAATCATATATTTTATGGAAGACATCGATGTATGCATGCTTGTGATTTTCTTTGTATACTTCTATCGCCTGTAACGAAGGTGAAAACGCGGACACTATAAGCAAAACAAAAAAACAAAGCTTCTTTATACTTTTACTGGCTACGGGCTTAAATTTTATATTCTTCATCATAATATTCATCACATCAATTTAGCAACAGGAATAGGGCAATCAAAACTTGAATTGGCTATTGCCTTGCAGCCCATAGAAAGAAAACCACCTGTTTGTTCACAGGCTTTTAGAGCTGCGACTAACTTAAGGCATTCTGCCGGAACATTGGTTTCATTATTTTTTTCAGAAGCCGACTGCTTTTGTCTTTGATATTCTCTCTCTGCTGCGGCCCGCCTTTTTTCCGCCATCTCATGCTGCTGGGATATCAGAGCCTGTGCCGCTTGCTGGCGTTTTTCCTCTAATATTGATTTATTGTAACTGGCTGTTACATTCAGCATCGCGGCCACCACCTTATCGGGTAGCCCCATCTTTCCAAGGCTTTCAATTTCAGAGAAGCTAAATTCTTTATACGGCTCGCCGGCATTTAGGATCTTCTGCGTTATAATTGACTCACCCAAACCATTTTTAATAAGGTCATTGATTTCAAATACCCTCATGCCGGCCGGGCCTATTGCTGCCAGACGTATCCTGTCAGGCAGGTATTTATTTGAAGCCGGGTATTTGGCTGACAATAAGCTTAACTTCGAATCCGTGTTTTTCATCTGCTTTATAAGGCCGATCATTTCAGGAAATATAAGTGATGAATACTGTAACGCGAGCGGATGTTTTTCGAGCACAGCATACAGGCCTTTCAAAGGCGCCCGTGATCTTTTTACATGTTTTATTAGTTTATTAAACGCATCCGCACGTGTCTGTGCATAGCTCTCGCCTGAAAAAACATCAGAATAACTCGCTTCAGCAAATAACCGGTTGTATTCCGCAACCGGGTTCTTGCTTGTTTCTATCTGACTGACAATAGCTGAGAGCATATCTGACTGATAGTCTGCTATATCTGGAAACTGGTCGAGCAATGCATATAAACCCGGGAGCGGTGTTTTACTTTTATAAATTGCTTTGATCATACGCCCAAACACAATCTTTCTTGTTTCTTTATCTTCAACGTATCTGAGTAATCTGCTATAGGATTGCTGAGCATTGCTTTGCCGGGCTATTAGCGACAGCATCGGTGCATACACTTTCTTTCGGTGTAGCGAATCAGGATATGTCTGTAAAAAATACCAGTACTGAGACAGTGAATTTTCACTCAAATACCGTTCAAGAATGGGCAGGTCATTTTGTTTTAATCTGAAATTAAGGAACATTCTTCCCGGAACTGTCTGTGCCGCTGTAACCGGCTCAGAGTCAAAATAGCCTTCACGTTTTGCGATAAAGCTATCGCCAGTCCATCGTAACGGGCTCATCACTTGTTCAGAGAAGGGTGTAGTAGCGTACAGCTTATACCGGCCATCCTGTAAGCGGTAAATGTCAGCACCGGGTGGTTCAGAATCAATCTTGTAATCTAATGTTGAGCAGGATGAGAACAATATGAGTGATACGATAGAACAGATCTTTAAAACCTTAATAGTCGTTGTAATCTCCAAAAAACCACCCCTTTATAATTTTTCTTTAAAATATAACACACTTCTCGCCATGCTCTTATTCTAAAACGGCGCCAATTTTTTATACCGTATAAACCTACTATTAAAAGCCTATCAATCAAGCCCAATCGGGGGAGGAGCAACCCTCATCACCTCTTCCACCGTCGTCAGGCCCTGGCCTACTTTCTGTGCACCACTTAAACGTAATACTCTCATGTTTTCTTTAATCGCTTGCTGGCGAATGTCATCGACGCTGGCCCCGTCGAACATCATTTTTTTCAGTGCCGGCGAATACGTAAACATTTCATACAAACCCATTCGACCCAGAAAGCCTGTGTTGCGGCATTCAAGACAGCCTACCGCTTTATAGATTTTTTTAGGCCTGGCAGGTTTCCATGGCTTGACCAGCTGCTTCCACTGCTCTTCTTCAATAT
>JAOUKT010000056.1 GCA_029882395.1 Gammaproteobacteria bacterium | reverse complement strand
TACAAACCCATTCGACCCAGAAAGCCTGTGTTGCGGCATTCAAGACAGCCTACCGCTTTATAGATTTTTTTAGGCCTGGCAGGTTTCCATGGCTTGACCAGCTGCTTCCACTGCTCTTCTTCAATATCAACCGCTTCTTTACAGTGCGGGCATAATGTTCGTACCAGCCGCTGAGCCATCACACCGATTAACACCGAGTTGATTAAATAAGGCGGCACGCCGATATCCATTAAACGGGTAATGGCTGTCGGCGCATCATTTGTGTGTAAGGTTGATAATACAAGATGACCTGTTAACGCCGCCTGGATTGCCATGTCAGCCGTTTCCATGTCCCGAATTTCTCCGATCATGATAATATCAGGGTCTTGTCTTAGCAGGGTTTTTACCCCGCCGGCAAAATCGACATCAATATTTTTTTGAACCTGCATTTGATTAAAGGCTGGCTCCACCAGTTCTATCGGGTCTTCAATAGTACAGACATTAACTTCCGGCTTTGCCAGTTGTTTAAGTGTTGAATAAAGCGTGGTTGTTTTGCCTGAGCCGGTAGGACCTGTGACCAGAATAATACCATTCGGTTGCTGTATCATTGCATCCCAGCTGGCCTCATCGGAGCCTGAAAAGCCTAACTCACGGAAATTTTTTACTAACACATCAGGATCAAAAATTCGCATCACCAGCTTTTCACCAAAAGCGGTCGGCATGGTTGACAAACGCAGCTCCACCTCAAGCCCATCCGCTGTCCTGGTTTTAATCCGGCCGTCTTGTGGCCGCCGTTTTTCAGCAACATCCATACGCCCGAGAATTTTTATACGGCTGGTTACCGCCGCCAAAACGGGCGTTGGTAATTGATAAACCTCATGCAATACACCATCGATCCTAAATCGCACGATGCTGGTATCACGGCGCGGTTCTAAATGAATGTCACTGGCACGCTGGTCATAAGCATACTGCAATAACCAGTCAACGATATTAACAACATGCTGGTCATTGGCATCGAGCTTACCTGCCCTGCCAAGGTCCATCAGCTGTTCAAGATTCTGGATATTACCCCGTGCCTGATCGCTGTCATTACTGGCACCAAGAACGGACTTCGATAAACTATAAAACTCTAGCAAGTAACGGTGAATATCATCGGGATTTGAAATCACCCGTATGAATTTTTTATTAAGTATATTGCCTAATTCCGTTTCCCATTCGGTAATATTAGGCTCACAGGTAGCGACAGTTATTATGTCATTTTCAACAAGTACCGGTAAGATACTAAAACGTGCCGCATAAGCATATGACATCACATTTGTGACAGCGGTCACATCAATCTTCAGCGGATCAATGCGAAAGTATTCAAGCTCGTAGCGCCCTGCCAGCCAGGTTGTCAAGAACTCCAGCGTTAACAACTGGCCGGGGCGCGTTTCATCCTTCCAGTTCCTTTCAGCAATCACCTGCAATGGGTGTTTATTTATATTTTCCCGGGAGCCGGCAAGGGTGCGCAGCAGCATCGAGTTATCTTTTATGACTCGACCTTCCTCTTCAAGCCACAAAAGTACCTGATGTATATCGAGCTTTTTTCCTGCCTGCGTATTAATATCCGTTTCCTTTCAAAATTACTATCACTCAATAATAAGTTTAGCCGCTTTCGCCGACATTAGCTGCTGAGCACTCATATTAAAGCGCACCGAAACAATGGCAGCATTAGCTGACGGGTAGTTTATTGAGCTCACCTTAGCGTCAACAATCTGGCCGTCAAGCCTTACCTTAACCGGCTGGTTGACTTTAATCGCCTTCTTTAACGGCAAAGGGAGCTGCGCTGTTACTTGCATTGTTTTTTTACTGGCAACCGTCAGCAAAACAGGCTTATCCGTTTTCAAACTGAATAACTGACCTGCACTAAGATGTACATCAAGCACCATCAGTTGTCTATCAGCCACTAAATCACAGTGTTTTACCTGCCATAACATTTGCTCACTATGCGCCTGTGCAGCATCATGGCTGGATTGCTTTTCAATATAAACCAGCTCTGCATGGCGGTGCTCAACCTCAGATAATACCGTCCTTGCAAACAGCTCATCTGCCAGCTCTTTTTCTTTTAATGCTGTTTCTACACCAGGCTTCAGCCCATTCACTATCGCCCGGCTCTGCTTAAGCTGAGCTGTATATAAACCACAATCAAGTGACAGCATTTTTTCACCGGCTTCGACATAGCTGCCGGCAGCAACATTTATTTTTTCTATCACACCTGACACGGGCAGACTCAGTTGCCTGACGTCATCCCAGGTCAGCTTTGCGTCATACTCAGCGGCATTAAGCGACTGCTGGAAAAGCACCATACTAAAGATAATTAATGGATAATGAAATTTCATTGCTGCATGTATTCCTCTAGGGTTAATCCGGACAGCATCGCAAGCTTCATCCAGGCAATAACCAGTTCAAAATAATTATTTGACTTTTCTAACCGGGCTTCAGAAACCCGTACAAATGAATCACCCAGGTCAGTTCTAAATTCCATTTCATAATATGCCCGGCTTCTGTCCTGATATAACTCCCTGTACTCTTCCGCTACTTCGTCGATATCCTGCCTGGCCTTTAGCACATATATCCGCTGCCACACTTCGAGGCTCTGCTGCCTGATTTGTGACTCAAGCTTTATCAGTACAGACTGTTGTTTTTTTAAATTCGCCAGGGCTTTTGCAACCGCAGATTTAGCCGTCGCATTTTCATATAAAGGTACTGAGTATTTAATTGCTGCCCGCCAGTTATTTCTCGATGGCAGTTCATTACTATATTCCCTCCATTCCAGCTCAGTGGACAAAGCAGAGCCGTGCTGTTTTCTGCTGGCTGCCAGCTCATACGCCGCAGCCTCAACCTGTAACTGCTGCAGCCTGAGCTGCAAATTATTAGCCAGCACTCTTTTCAGAAGATCATCATAATCCGGGCGTTTTCTGTTTATAAATGAAAATTCCGGAACAATAACCTCAGCAGGCAATTCTTTCGGCCTGGAAATACTTTCTGCTAACCGGGCCCGGGTAATGCGCTGCATGGTTTCACTTTCATAACGTCTTGCCCTGACTTGCTGATACTCAAACTGCGCCTTCAGCAATTCCACATCTGATGACTGTTTAAGCGCATTCCTTTCTTGTGTCTTGTTAAACTTAATATACGCGGTCGAAATTGCTTCATTATCGACCGTATATTTTAAATCCGCTAATTTAATATCAAAAAAGTTTCTTGCCGCCTCAATGCGTTTGCTCAGCCGCATGTTTTGCATCAACAATTTGTAAGACTTGATGCGCGCATTGACCGACTGTTCTTTATTATTACTAAATCCGGCATCCAGCAGGCTTTTTTTCATAACAATGGCCAGCTGGTGATCATCATTAACTTCATCTGTTATGACTTGAGAGGGCTCCACATACTGGGCCAGTGCTTCCAGACTGATATTGAAATCATTGATTCCCTGTACATTTAACAGCTCTGACTGTATCGCTGCGTATTCAGCTTTCAGCAGCTGCGCATCGGTATAAACGCCCTCATCGACAACACTCATTAGCAGATCAAAACCCAGGTTTTCAGGCAGCTCTGCAGCCTGCAAATACACAGGGAAAATTAGCACAAGACTCCATGCTAAGCGACAACGATAACTCATTATTTCTAGCCTTTATTTTTCTTTTTTTCTATTTTTCTTTGGCGTTTATATTTTGTAAAACGAAGTTTTTTATACTGCTCTTTGACTACGTATTCACCCAGCCACATAAACTCTTCAACCCCGGAAGCAGGGCCGGTATATCGCGTTACGCGATTGCCCTGCAAATCAAGAAACACAAAAACAGGGGTGGCTCTGACACGATTATGGATCAGCGCAAAGTCTTTCATCAGCATTGTCTTGCCTGAAAAATCTGTCATCTCCACATCACTCTCGATATCAATGGAAAATATCAGAAAGTGTTTCCTGAAGTAAGCCATTACCTCCGGCTGATTGAGCACCGTGGTCTTCATGCGATGGCAGAACGGGCACTCGTCCATTTCAAAAAACAGTAAAATACCTTTTTTCCCCTGATCTTTAGCTTCGACCAGCTCTTCTGTAAAGTCGCCTAATGTCTGATCAAATATAGCCTTATCATCTGCAGCCAAAACATCAGAGGCGATAATACTGCAAAAAAGTACCCATAATCCGATGCTGTTTCTAAAAAACCTCATATATAACTCTTTATAGTCTGTAGCATGCCAGAATACCCTGTTCACAGGCATAAAAAAAGCCCGCTAAGCGGGCTTTTTAACAGATCAATAATTTTTTAAGTATCGGCTTAAATTATTGGCTAAGATACGCCTTGTCTGACGACTCCTGCTCACCCAGAGACCAGGCTCCGCGGGTTTTAGCATGATTTGTAGCGGCATCAATATCCGACTGAGAAGCGGCACGATCAATCTCCAAAGTTTGACCTGAATAGATTAGGTCAGCATCTTTGATGATGTTACGGTTAGCTTTATAGATCAGTGGCCACTGATAAGGATCGGCATAAATTTCATTTTTGCCTGAAATATTCCACAGATTATCCCCTGTTACCACTTCATAGCTTGTATTTGCTGTCGATGTTTTTTCGTTACTTTCATCAACAGAAGACTGCATCGCTTTATTATTATCAACAGCCTCAGTCTTTGCCGTTTCCTGTTTTACAGGTTGCTCAACAGGATCTTCTTTTGTTTCTGCCCCACCACAACCGGCTATAAGCCCAATTGTTGCTATCGAAACAGCCAGCAACTTAGCCAATGTAACGCTTTTCATTATCAATCTCCAAATTTTATATTATTGTGGTTTTCTACCCCAGAAAAACTCCGTAGCAGCCCAATATTTATATACAATCAAACTATCAACGCAGTCATGCACTGTCAAGCAATAGCTGAGGCTTTGCTGTAAAAAAACGCCTTATTCACGCTGTACAACGATAACCGATAGCATTCAGGCGATGACAGGCATTATTCTCCTTTTTATTATCACTCATTATTATTACTCTTTGATGACAAACATTTTCTTTGCACTATTAAGTGTTAAACTAGATCTGTTCAATTCCCCCGAAAATACTGGAGTCACCTATGGCCGACAAAGTCACTATTTACCATAACCCACGGTGTTCAAAATCTCGCCAGACTATGGAGCTGTTGCACTCAAACGCTGTTCAACCTGATGTAGTTGAATATTTAAATAGCCCGCCTGATGTCGCCACCTTAGAAAGCCTGTTGACTATGCTCGGCATGCAGCCGCGCCAGTTAATGCGCAAAACTGAAGCTGAATATAAAGAAAACAAGCTCGATAATGACTCGCTCACACGCCAGCAACTGATCGAAGCCATGGTTAAATTCCCCAAATTAATCGAACGACCCATCGTTGTCAGCAATGGCAAAGCCGCCATCGGCAGACCTCCAGAAACTGTACTGGAGATTTTATAATGGCAGAAGTACTGGTTCTCTATTATAGCCAGGGTGGCGCTACCGCTGAGATGGCCGAGCTGGTTGCGCGCGGTGTAGAAGAAGTGAATGGCATGCAGGCACGGGTTCGCACCGTACCCCATGTATCAACCGTGACGGCAGCGGTTGAGTCTGATATCCCGGCAAATGGTCCGCCCTATGCAACACTGGAAGACCTTGAAGAATGTGACGGCCTGGTCATCGGCAGCCCGACGCATTTTGGAAACATGGCAGCAGCTTTAAAATATTTTATCGACAGTACAGGGCCTTTATGGATGTCGAAGGCTATGGTCAACAAACCCGCCGCTGTCTTTACCGCCACAGCCAGCATGCACGGTGGTCAGGAGTCTACCCTGCTCTCAATGATGCTGCCGTTATTGCATCAGGGCATGATTCTTGTTGGCTTACCCTATAGCGAGCAGGCGCTGATTCAAACTTCTTCCGGTGGCAGCCCTTACGGAGCCAGTCGCCTGACGAATGATCAGCTGAACTTGCAATTATCGGCCGATGAAAAAGCGCTTTGTAAAGCACTCGGCAAACGCGTCGCCCAGGTTGCTCAGTGCGTTAAACCCATCCTTTAAGAAAGCTTATTAAATATGACATCTAAAATAACCTTGTTTCGCTGGCTGGCTCTGAGCGGTTACTTTGCCTTAATGCTAAATCTGTATTTATTACTGTTTTTCTTTAATAAACCAGAACCTCAGCATATGCTGGCTGCGCTACTATTTCACATCGGGCCATTATTATTCCCACTAAGAGGACTGCTTGCGGCTAAAGCCTACACTCATGCCTGGGCTGGTTATCTTGCACTGTATTATTTTGTCATCGGTGTCTGGTATGCCGGCGCTGAAGCTGACCGGCTGATTGGCTTGTTAATTACTTTTTCAAGTCTTTTATTTTTTATCAGCGCCATTGGATTTGCACGACTACAGGGCAGAGCCGATAAAGCGGCAAAAAATAGCGGCTAGGTTTACGGGTTTAATACCTGCCTGACAAATGGAATGGTCAGGCGTCTTTGCTGTGCCAGCGATGCCTGATCCAGCTTATCCATATTCTGGTACAGGATAAACAAATCACGCTGATAATGCTCCAGCAAATAGCTGGCAACATTGTCAGGTAACTCAAGCCCCCGATTGGCCGCACGAGTTTGCAGTGCAGAGCGTTTTTCATCATCGCTTAGCGACTTTAACTGCAAAACAGGCCCCCAACTCAAACGCGACCTTAAATCTGGCAAGTTAATGACTAACTCAGCAGGGTTTTTCTCCGCCGCAAAAACCAGGCTCACCTTGCATTCTCTGGCCTGGTTGATTAAAGAAAACAATGCCAGTTCCCATTCGTCGTCACCCAACACACTATCTAAGCCGTCAATGGCGATCAAATCGAGATATTCTGCCCCCTCTAATACTTCGGTGCTGACACCCGGCATCTGATCCAGCGGCAAATAACTGGCGGTTAATTGCTGGCTGGATGCCATTTGACAGGCCGCCTGCAATAAATGCGACTTGCCCAGCCCCTCGGCGGACCAGAGAAAAACCTGCTGCTCACCATTGCCACTAAAAATATCACGCAGCATATCCACCGCTAACTGATTGGAGCCTGAATAAAAACTGCTGAAAGTACAGCTCTCTTTTGGCTGGAGCTGCAAGGGTAACTGCTGCATAAGTCGATTGCTTACTCTGTATCGTATAAAGAACTGGTTAAATATTGCTGGTGCATATGGCGCAATAAAACAGCAATGATAGCCGCCACCGGCAAAGCCAGCAATATACCCACGAAGCCGAATAACTGACCACCTGCGAGCACTGAAAAGATAACGGCCACCGGATGCAAACCAATTTTATCGCCAACCAACAACGGCGTTAAGAGCATGCCTTCTAGCGCCTGACCGATACCAAACACAATCACAACCGGCCAGATCTGCAGTATATCCTGAGTCTGTAACAGCATGGCAACACCGGCCGTGACAATGCCGACTATAAAACCCAGATAGGGCACAAAGCTTACCAGACCCGCCAACATGCCGATTAATAAAGCCAGCTCCAGACCAATGATTTTTAAGCCCAGCGCATAAATGATGCCCAGCACAATCATCACCATGAACTGCCCGCGCAGAAATGCAGCCAGCACATTATCAGATTCTACAACCAGCTTTTTAATCACCGGTTCTTTAGCTCGCGGCAACAACTCATGGACACGTGCCAGCAGAATATCCCAGTCGCGCAACAGATAAAAGGTCACCACGGGTATCAATACCAGGTTCGCCAGCCAGACCATAATCACCAGCCCGGAGTCTGAAATCGACTTGAAGATATTCAGCATATTGCTGCCGCTAGAGCTCCATTGCTGGCTGATTAGCTGACGCAGTGCATCCAGATTGAAGGCTTGCGGATCCAGGTCAAAACGCGCCGCTAACGCAGGCATTAACTCCCGCTGTATCCAGTTTAAATGCGCTGGCAGGCTTTTTAACAAATAACTGATTTGTGACTCCAGCATCGGCATTAAAAATACCAAGACCAGGGTTAACAGCAGGAAAATAATCGAGAATACTATGCTGACAGCAAGCGTTCTGCCCAGTTTATAGGTTTCCAGGCGATCCACCAGAGGGTCGCCCAGATAGGCCAGTAAGGCGGCTATAAAAAAAGGTGTTAATACCGGTGACAGCAAATAAAGCAGAACCGACACAAGCAGTGTCGCGATCAGCAGCATCCATTTTTGTGAATCGTTAATCACTGCCGTTATCTCATCTCATAAGCCAGGATCACATCATCCTGAAGCGGCTGCTGGGTACTCACCTGAACATTGACAGGCTTTAACAGCGAACCTAATGCAATCAAACGCTTCAAATCAGCCACACTGCCCCGCGCATCAATTTTAAAGCGCATGCCCTGGGAGCTGACTTCGCTGGCATTAAGGTCTTTTATTGGTGACAAGCCCCGCAAGTAAGTCGTGATTTTCGCATAGCTGTCTACACTGCTCACACCGTGGATATCGATATAAAAGTTTCCGCCAGCGGATTCACGTAAAAACAGTGCATACTTAACTGAGATGTTATCGCTGGCTTTATCAATGCCCGAACCTGACAGCAAAGCCAGATCACGGCTATTGATTTGCCAGTATTGCTGGTGTTTGTCTGTTAACAAGTCCCATTTCACCTGCCATTCATTGCCGGCCCAAAAATAACGACCGACCAGCATAGACTCTTTTTCATACCGTCGGGAGACGGTTAATATATTGTCCCAAAAACCGCCCCAGAGATCGACAAAGCTCAGGCGGGAACGATCCGCCTCATCGTATTCAGGCCAGCGTATCGGCAAGCCTCTTAATTTTGCCGCTTTTTCAATTTCATCCTTAATCGGGGATATATCCCGTTGTTTCAGCACATAACGCTGACCACCATCGCGCACAGCTATCCAGACCAATGTTTCAGGCCGCTGTTTACCCCAGACAGGCAACTGGCTTTTCCTCAATAAGAGGTTAACCGCCTGTACATCAAATTTAATCCAGAGCATGTTGTTATATAAGATTTCGCCTGGCTTGTTATCCGCACCAAGCGGTTGTTCAAAGCCTGCCGGCAATTCACGGTAACGAAACTGCGAAACGTATTTTAAAACCTTATCACGGGCATCGTCGATAGTCGGATTGCCAAGAACCCGGCTGCTACCGACAACTTTTATAAGCACCTGCTGAAAGGCTTTTTTAAAGACCTCATGACGAGTTGTCCGGGTCTGATCACTGACAGCGATTTCAGCCTCATAAAGGTGTTCAATAATCGCCGCAGATGAGGGCATACTGCTCAATATCAGCCCCGTAAACAGCCCCCATATACTCAATATTTGTAATTTTTTAACAATCTGCTGCATAGAAATTTCATTACCGGGTAGTAGAGCGTGTACAATACCATACTTCATATAATTTCGGGTTCTGCACGTCTCATGAATGACTCCAATAGTCCAACTTCTCTCAGTTATAAAGATGCTGGTGTAAATATTGATGCTGGTAATGATTTGATTGATAAAATCAAACCACATGTCGCTAAAACCAAACGCCCCGAGGTACTCGGCGGATTAGGCGGCTTCGGGGCCATGTTTCAGATTCCTCTGGATCGCTATAAAGAGCCCGTTTTAATCTCCGGCACCGATGGCGTTGGTACCAAGCTAAAGCTTGCTAGCCAGTTAAACAAACATGACACCATTGGCATTGATCTGGTTGGCATGTGTGTTAACGACATTCTTGTGCAGGGCGCGGAACCTCTCTTTTTTCTTGATTATTATGCCACCGGCAAACTGCAAACAGAAGTCGCCGTTGACGTGATTAAAGGCATCGCCGAGGGCTGCCTGTTATCGGGTGCCTCATTAATTGGCGGGGAAACGGCCGAAATGCCAGGCATGTACTCTGCCGGTGACTACGACATGGCCGGTTTCTGCGTTGGCATTGCTGAAAAAAGCCAGATTATTGATGGCACTAAAGTCAAACCCGGTGATGTCATTTTAGGCATGGCTTCTTCAGGCCCGCATTCAAATGGTTATTCCCTGATCCGTAAAATTCTCGAGCTCAGCAAAGCCGACCTGAATCAGGATTTTGAAGGCCAAACGCTGGGCGAGGCATTGCTCACACCGACCCGCATTTACGTCAAACCGCTGCTGGCTTTAATCAAAACGATTGATATCCATGCCATGGCGCACATTACAGGTGGTGGCTTGCTGGAAAACATTCCCCGCGTATTGCCAGAAAACACCAATGCCACACTCTCAGCCAAGAGCATAGCCCTGCCGGCTATCTTTAAATGGCTGCAGCAAAAAGGCAATGTTGAAGACAGTGAGATGCACCGCACGTTCAACTGCGGTATTGGCATGGCTGTAATCGTTGATGCACAAGATGCACAAACAGCTATTTCAACACTCACGGCCGCTGGTGAAAATGTATGGCAAATTGGCAGCATTACATCAGGCAAAGGGACTCCTGAAGTTATTATCGAATAAAGTCCATGCCAAAAGAAACGCTATCTATCGTTGTTTTGATATCCGGCTCAGGCAGTAATCTGCAGGCACTGATTGATGCTTTAGCCGCACAGTCCATTAATGCAGAGATTAAAGCGGTATTGAGCAACAAGGCTGATGCTTTTGGACTTGAGCGTGCCCGCAAGGCCGGCATTCCCGGCCTGTTCATAGATCACACGGCTTTTTCTGACCGGCTTGGCTTTGACCAGGCCATGATCAATACAATCGATCCTTACCATCCGGATATCATCGTCCTGGCCGGCTTCATGAGAATTCTCAGTAATGAGTTCGTCGATCATTATGCCGGGCGACTGATCAATATACACCCGTCTTTACTGCCTGATTTCAAAGGCCTGAACACACATCAACGCGCACTTGATGCCGGCCACAAAAAACACGGCGCATCTGTGCATTTTGTTAGCAATGAACTAGACGGTGGCCCGGTCATCGCCCAGATTGAAGTCCCGGTTGAAGAGCATGACACGGCTGAAACATTAAGACTCAAAGTCATCAAACAGGAACACATCATTTACCCCAGGGTCATCCAGTGGTTCGCAGAACACAGACTGAGACTGCAAGGCCAGCATATTTATTTTGATCATAAATTGCTCGAAAAACCCCTGCTCTTAAACTCACTGCCAGCGTCACAAACTGTATGAGGTTTTTTTTATTCTCTGCATTGCTTGTCTGTTGCACGGTATTGAAAGCAGACAATGTTTCAGCCCGGCTACCGGCCGACTTCACTGCCACATACGAGCTCTATAAAAGCGGCTTGCCGGTGGCAGAAACAAAATACAGCCTGAAGACAACAGCACAACACGCCCGCTTTGAATCCACTACTGTATTAAAAGGCCTGTTGTCTTTATTTAATGATGAACGCATTCATGAAATCAGCCGCTTTGATATCTCTGCGCCTGATAATGTAAAACTCAGCCATTATGCGTTTTCGCAAACAGGCAAAAATAAACTTGAGATAAATAGCTCGATCGACTGGCAAAGGCATCGCATTAGCACGACCATTGATGACAACGCGGCCGTGCAGTTTTCATTCGACACAGCGCTATGGGATAAAAACTCGATCTTTCTGGCACTGATCACTCATGCCGGTAAAAATATTACAAGCTTGTCGTTTAATACCCTGCATCAGGCTGAAACGAAAACCTACAGGTTTGACAAGCTGGCTCAAAAAGAAATTGAAATTGATGACAATGAATGGAAACAAACATCAGTCTGGGCGCGCAGCTATAATAACAAAAAGACAATCTTCTACCTTGATCCGACTGAACATAATTTTCCGTTAAAAATTGAACAGTATAAAAATCAACAACTACAGGCCACTTTATGGCTAACAGAGCTGAACTGGAATGAATGAGCAAAACGACCCCGCCACCGATGAAGATGATTTCATCAGCAAAAGTCAGATCAAGCGTGATGTCTATGCGATTACAGATATCGGCATTGAACTGACAAAACTAACCGACTCGCAGATTAAATCAATCCCGATGACAGACAATCTGTTTAATGCCGTAATGGAATATAAACGCATTCGCAAACACAGTGCGCTTAAAAGGCAGCGACTTTATATTGGGAAATTAATTCGAAAGGATGACTGGGAAACGATTCAACAGCATCTGCACCAACTGAGAGAGCCATTATTGCTTAATAATGCACGCTTTAAGGAAATGGAGGACTGGCGTGACCAGATGCTGGAAGAGGGCGACAAGGCGGTAAATGCCTTTATCGGCGAGCATCATCAGGCCGACCGTCAGAAGCTGAGGCAGATGGTGAAAAATGCCATTAAAGAGAAAAATAAAGGCGATACGCCGGCACATGCCAGAAAGCTGTTCAAATATATCCGTGAAGTTTTTGAAATCAGCACATAAGGTCTATAATTAATAGACAAACTTAAATTATGAGGTCATTTAGATGGAACGTTCGCAAATACATAACTACTATGAACACCTTGTTTTTGACTATATCGATCAGCATGTCGTTCCTAATGCCGTCGGCAAGTCAGATGATTATTTTCTCGACATCGCCTGTATCGCTCTCAACAAATTACCTAACCGTTATGTCCGCCACGAAGTAGATATGGCTTTTTTTTTAAAATCCGATGAAAGAAGTGAAATGAAAAAACGCGTTAGAGAATCGATTAAAGAAGCCCAGGGCTTTATTGATGAGAACTTCGAAAACAGACACTAGCCATAATTTTATCTGCCCAGACAAATAATGCAGATGTTATAAAACATAACACCTGCATTTCTGCTTTTCTTTAATCAATCGCTACAGGCTGTATTTAATCACTGGCTATCTGACACGCCAGTCGGCGATGCTGCAGAACCGGGAAATGATCGCGGGTCGCTTCAAGGTACTGCCGGTCGAACTTAGCCACCACAACACCGGCACCTTTGCCCATATAATTAAGCACTTGCCCCCAGGGATTGACAATGGCGCTGTTACCGTGTGTTTCACGACCACTAACGTGATAGCCACCTTGCGCGGCTGCGACTACATAACAAAGGTTTTCAATCGCCCTGGCACGCACCAGCACTTCCCAATGCGCCTTACCTGTTAACGCGGTAAATGAAGATGGAATAGCACAGATTTCCATGCCCTGATTTACCATGGTTCTAAACATTTCAGGAAACCTGAGATCATAGCAAACGGCCAGCCCAAGCTTGCCAAAGGGTGTATCGACAACAACGGTTTTATCGCCGGACATGGTGGTATCTGACTCTGTATAGCTTTCGTTTGACTCTTGAAGCAGCACGTCGAACAGGTGAATTTTGTTATAACAGGCAACTCGCTCGCCCTGATCATTAAATAACATGCAGCTTGCATATAATTTTTCAGCGTTGTCCGTGGCCACCGGAATGGTTCCGCCAACCAGCCAGATTGAATTCTTTTTTGCCTGCTCTGATAAAAATCGCTGAACTTTTCCATCGCCATCTTTCTCAGCAACCGCAATGCGCTCCTGATCTGTTTTGCCCATAAAAGAAAAGTTCTCAGGCAATACAATCAGTTTTGCAGACTGCGCCACAGCTTCAGCAATTAGCTTTTCTGCCTGATCCAGATTTGCCTGAACATTTGGACCCGATGCCATTTGAATGGCTGCTACCATAGTCACTGTTTAATTCCTCCTGCCACCTGGACAGTTAATTTTATAATATCTTTTGAACCACTGCCGACTGTTGTTTTTATATTAACGGATGATATGCCTAATGCAATCAACCAGTCGATCAATTCCCTTAACCAGAGTTCCCCATTCTCACCACCTGGGTAACTAATTTCAATAGCCTGATTCGAATTATTTTGCCATAGCCTTACAAGTTTTTGCATTTCAGGCAGTTTTACAACTCTCTCTCCATGGCGAGGAATGGCCCATTGCTCTGCTGTAATCACAATAACAACCGCTTCGGCCCGGAGCTTTAAAGGCAGCAGGCTAACCAGCATGCACAAGGCAATCACTACTATTTTATTGCTCATCGTGCTTTCTTTTAACTGAGGGCGGCATTTTTGTATCCAGCTTTTTGATTACCGGATCACTCCAGCTACCTGTAATATGGTACTGATTTTGTGCGGCTTCATCGACGCCGAGTAACTTCTGCCCCACGTAAGCGACTATTCCCACTGTTGCGCCCTGTAACACCGCCAACCAGCCCGAAACACCAGAAGATATCCTTGGCACGACAGACATTACCTGGTCATAGTCTTTATCGGCCAGGCCAATCCTGCCTTTGAAATAAACATCTGCCGAGGTACCGGTGATGGAAGTTTTGCTGGTGTAAAGCTGGCCATCGCTAAAAGAAGCCTGGCTTTTAAATTCATCAAATTCAAAACCCTCGGTAAAGGTATCGCTAAAATCAAGCATGAAACGCCGGGGTAAAGCACTCAAACTAAAGACCCCCAGCAATCTGCCTGCTCCCGGCTCAATATCAACAAAACGCCCGTTATTAACATCAACATCCATACGCCCTTTAACAAGCTTCCAGTCAAAGTTCAGAGGCGAAGCCGGCCATTGCCAGTCTATCATTGCTTTTCCTTCGCCTTTTTTTATACTGTTGCTGAAACCATAAGATGATAGCATTTTCCCGACATTATCACTTTCTACTTCAATCCTGAAACTGGAATGATCAGTACCCGCTTTTTTTGCAAACCAGTTCCCCTTGGCTTTAACGGTGACCGCATCGCCATTTAAAGTCAGATTATGCAGAGTCAGGCCGTAATCACTTTGCGTTGTTTTAAACGCCACGCTATCAAAGCTGTATTTTTTATACACAAAGTTTTTTCCTGACACATTCAGGGCAGGGATTTTATTGGGAGACATCAATCTCACCGGACTAACATCTGTTTCAACAGCCGCTTTATTAATTAAAACCGATGATAAATCAAGCGCTGAAAAACGCACATTCACAGGCTGCTCATAATTTATATCTTTTAAAAATCTCGCCGTAGCAGTCATTTCATTTGAGTTGACAGCAAGGTTCCAGCCACCGTTAAGCAGCTTTGCCTTTATGTTCGCTTTTGATATCTGATACTGATCATACTGCAGCGTATCAGCATCCATATTAAGCTGGACATCATCAAAGACAATATGGCTGTCTTGCTGCGCGAAAAAAGGCAAAACAACTTTTTCCCATTGCTTCAGATCCAGGGACAATAACTTTGCAGATAAACGAATACCCTTTTCAGGCAATACAGCGCGGCCGGTGTTAAGCCTGATATCAGAACGCACAGCCTTGAATTCTCTATCCCATCTCATAGCCAGATCAAGCAAGTCTCCATAATGGAGCACAAGATCAGAATAATCAGGGAAGAGTTTAATGCCGAGTGAAAAATCCAGGTCCTTGTCCGCCTTTTTTAAAAACGGCGGCGGCAGCATGACATCAATATTTTTCATGTTCGCTTGCAGCGTCAGGGACATCATTTCTGAATGAATGGGAGCGTGATTAAATTGCATATCCAGCGCCCAGTCTGTCTCGTTTTTAATCAGCTCCGCAATCTCTATATCAAAAGGCACTACATTTTTAACATCAGCCTTGAAATGTGTCTTTAAAGTCGTTTTTTTGTCACCCCCGGTACCAGTTCCAAAATCCTGTGTACTAATAGATACCTGTATCGGTTGCTGATTAAAATGTGCCGTTAAATGATCGGCTGTAATCAGGGCATTTTTAAAATCAACGACACCGTGTATATTGTCTAGCTCATAACCATAATCTTTAACTTTCAGTTTATTGCCCTGAAGGTGAAGTCTGCCATCAACCCCAACTCCACTTTTTCCACGCAACGGGATATCTAAACCCAGCTCACATTTCAGCCCCCCTTCGATTCGGGTATATTGAGTCAGGGATTGGTAAGTCTTACTTAAAGGTGTAGCCATGAAAAATGAATCCAGTCCGTGATTGTCAGAACTGACATTTCCCTGTACCACGACACGCCTGTTTTTTTCAGTCAAATTGAGTGTTGTAAGTGTATCTGTTATCTGGCTATCACCTATAAACCCTGTTTGAGCATCAAACGTTATGTGATGATTATCAGCAGCCAGACGACCATTAATATCTGAAATACCGGGCCAGTCAGGCAGGTATTTAAACACTCCCTTGCTGACATCAACAGCGTACTGCATGACACCTTCATTTTTCTCAAATGGTAAACCACTGACATTACCATGAAATAAAAAATTAAAATTGCGTAATTCGGCATCAATTATTGCTGTCGAAAGCCACTGCCCGGTACGCTTACCCAGTAAACCATCAGCACGATGCCGGTTAAGCCATTTTGCATCGGCTTTTTCAATTTTCATCTGCATATCAATCAGTACTTGATCATTAAAATCAATATCAAGTCGAGCCCTGACGTCTACCGAATCAATATTGGCAAGCACATTTTCTGAACTAATATTAAATGTTCCGGCATTGCGCTCCACTTTAAATAACCCGTTTAGTTCGTCAGCAACCAGGGGCTCATTAAAGTATGCCGATACAAGACTTGCTTTCTTGCTATCAAGCAAAAGCCGACCCTTATCGTTCTCAAGCCGCAGATCGCCACTGATGCCATCAAACCTGATATTTTCATCTGTCAGGCTGAGACCAAAATTTTCAAACCGGGTTTTTAATAACCAGCTATCTGGCCGCATCCAGTCATCGATGTATACATCCGTTTTTCTTAACACGCCTTTTGGATTGAGTGATGATATTTTATTAACCAGTGCTTCGTTCAAAGGAAGGTTGATTGCCAGCTGGTAGACATCAGAAAGATCCATGTATTCACTACGCAAACCCAGGGCATTATTTTTTTGATTATATGACAGCGAAAAGTAAAGATTTTTCCAGTCATTATTGCCCAGCTGCAAATTCAGGTTGTCAATGACGAGACTCCACTCATCGCCGACATGATCGAGCTGAAAAGCGCTGGACAGGTTTTGTGTTGACCACGACTTTTTATCCGTTGCATTTTTCCCTGATATAACTAAATCACTGGCTGCAACCATGCCCTTGACATTATTGACTTTCAGGCCATCTAATTTAAGCCACAGATTTGCATCTAACCGGCTGGAGAGTTCAAAACCCGGCGTTTTTATATACTGCATAAAAAAATCAAGATTAGCGGCTTTAGCATCGATATAGAGATTCGTGAACCAGCTTTCTTTGTTTTTTTCCAGCTCGGCAATCAGCAGGATTTTTTCTCCAACCTGATCCGGTGCATCTGAATTCAGATAAAAGTTATAATTGCCATCATCAAACTCAACAGCCAATCGCACATCTTTGAATGTCAGGCTCGCCGGTGAACGCCGCTTATCTGTCCACTGCAGGGTTATCTCGTTAAGCTCTAGTAACTTATCATTTAAGACGCTTAATATTTTCTGCTCATGTGTATTCTCTGCCGGCTGACGATCTTCCTTAGTGCCTGCCGCCACTGGTACGCCCTGAATATACAGCTGACCTTGTTTGTCTGTTTCTATAAACAGGTGCGATCCATTGAGCGTAATCACTGTCGGCTCAAAGCTTAAATTTAGCAGGTTACTCATTATACCGAATTCAAAAATCACTTCGTCAAAGCGCACCAGCTGTGAACGTTTGTCTTTTTTGAAAACACTGACATCAAGCAGTTTGATTCGCGGAGAAAACCAGTACCAGTCGGCATCTAGTCTTGTGATCTGTACAGGATAATCTAATGTCTGCTGAAGCTGTTTTTCGATTTCATCCTCATAAGTTGCCAGATAAGGCAGTGCCAGCCTTAACGCCGCCATCAGCACAACAAAAGAAATCAGCAGCACTGATGCCGCCAAAAACAGCCACCAGCGCAGTTTTGCTAAATATTGACCCTGTTTATTATTTAAGTTCAGAATCATGATCACTACATAATGACGACGTCAAATTGTTCCTGTGTATACAGCACTTCCGCCTGTAATCGAATCGATATGCCGATAAAATCTTCCAGCTCTGCCAGACTGCTCGACTCCTCATCCAGCAGCATATCGATGACATCCTGGGAAGCCAGCACCATTAATTTTTGCGCATCAAATTGTCTGGCTTCACGAATCGTTTCTCTAAAAATTTCATAACATATTGTTTCAGCTGTCTTCACAGAACCTCTGCCTGCACAGGTAGGGCAGCTTTCACAAAGCACATGCTCAAGGCTCTCACGCGTTCGTTTACGCGTCATTTCAACCAGCCCCAGCGATGACACATCACAGACATTTGTTTTTGCATGGTCTTTGTCAAGACACTTGCTAAGTGCGCGCATCACCTGACGCCGGTGCTCCTCTTCCATCATGTCGATAAAATCGATAATGATAATGCCCCCCAGGTTCCTCAGCCGCAGCTGGCGAACAATAGCCTGGGCGGCTTCGAGATTGGTTTTAAAAATAGTCTCTTCAAGATTGCGATGCCCGACAAATGCGCCTGTATTGACATCAATGGTTGTCATCGCCTCGGTCTGATCTAAAATAAGATAACCACCGGACTTTAGCTGCACCTTTCTTTCAAGGGCTTTTTGAATTTCATCCTCAACACCGTATAAATCAAATATAGGACGTTCACCTGGATAATGTTCGATCGTAGCTTTCAGCTCGGCCACATATTTGGCAGCAAAATCATTCATTCGGGTACAGTTTTCGCGCGAATCAATTCTTATCTTCTCCAGATCATCATCAACCATATCCCTCAGAACCCTCAAATGTAACGGTAGGTCCTGATGAATAATATCACCGGCTCGGGCATGTTTTCTTTGTTCTTCGATCGAGTCCCAGAGTGATTTTAAAAACCTGATATCCCTGCGCAGTGATTCTGGCGTTGAACGCTCAGCGGCGGTGCGTAAAATATATCCCGCCTCACCGATTAAATCATCGTGCTCAAGCAGCATATCTTTTAAATGTTGGCGGACTTCTTCATCTTCAATTTTGGATGACACGCCAATGGTGTCA
>JAOUKT010000006.1 GCA_029882395.1 Gammaproteobacteria bacterium | reverse complement strand
AATTTTGTCATCGATATCGGTAATGTTACGGATATAGGTGACATCATAGCCAATACTGCGCAAGTAACGCACGACCATATCAAAAACCACCAGCACACGCGCATGCCCCAAATGACATAGGTCATAAACCGTCATGCCGCAGACATACATTCGAACCTTGCCCGCTTCGATCGGTGTAAATTCTTCTTTTTTATTAGTCAGGCTGTTGTATATTCGCAGCATAGCATCCCACAATTGTACTAAAGACAGATTCTTTTAAATTTTGAGACATTGTACTATGAAGCAGAATTTCAATCACAGAGGTATTACATGATAAAAGTATTATTTGTCTGCATGGGCAACATTTGCAGGTCACCAACAGCAGAAGGTGTATTCAGGCACCTCGCAGAAAAAAACAAGCTCATAGACCGGCTACACATCGACTCAGCAGGAACTCACGCCTACCATATAGGAGAGCCACCCGATGGCCGCTCTCTGGCTACAGCAAACAATAGAAATATCGACATGGGCCAACTAAGAGCGCGCAAAGTTGATGCAGATGATTTTGACAAGTTCGACCATATTCTAGCGATGGACGCAGATAATCTGGCGGCACTCATGCAGACTTGCCCCGGCCATTTGCACTACAAGATCGAGCTTTTCATGAATTACGCCGATAATTTTGAGGAAACAGAAGTACCGGATCCTTATTATGGCGGTGCCAGCGGCTTTGATCACGTCTTTGATCTGGTGGAAGACGCAGCCAGTGGACTGTTAAAGAAAATACAGACTGAGAACAGGTAGTCATTGAACCTGCGATGTATGCGCAAGCCAATGACGACTGTTAGATTGCTTTAATTATCCTCAGACTTAACTACAGGCGATGCTTTTTCAGCAGCAGGCAGCTTTTCTACCTTGGCTGGTGCAGCAGCTACATTTGAACTCGTTTCTGTTTTATTAATGGCAGCCGGCGAAGCCATCGGTGCAGGCTTTTGAGCAGATGACTGATCGTCAGACTGGCTTCCTGC
This sequence comes from Gammaproteobacteria bacterium, assembly GCA_029882395.1. GTDB lineage: Bacteria > Pseudomonadota > Gammaproteobacteria > SZUA-229 > SZUA-229 > JAUVDT01. The sequence continues at coordinate 85,105 of JAOUKT010000006.1, read as the reverse complement.
TGAAGCTGCCACGTTAGCTGACACTTCCGATACTTGTTTTTGCTGGCCTGGATTACGACCGCGACCGCGGTTGCGCCCGCCTCTGCGCCCCCGATTGCCTCGATTGCCAGCATTTTGACTCGCTGTATCAGCAGATGCCGGCGCACTGTCGGTCTTCTCAGCGGCGCGCTCATTAGTTTGCTTAGGTTGTTTTGACTGTTGTTTTTGTGGCGCCGCTGAATCAGACTGCTTTCGACCACCGCGGCGCTCATTACGCCCCCTGCCTTTTTGCTGACTTCCTCGGCGACGCTCACCTTGTTTACCTGTGGATCGACCACGCTGATCATCCCTGCCAGTAGTTGAACGCGGTTTGTTTTTAGGCTTTGTATCGCCGGCACCAAACAGCAAATCTATTAAGCGGGAAAAGAAGCCCGGCTTTTTAACTTTAGCAGAAGCAGGCGCAGTACTTTTAGCTGCTCCATGAACCGGAACAGGTGCAGAAGGAGAAACTGAGCGGACCGCTGGCTGCTCTATTTTAGCTGACTCAGAAACCGCCTGAGAAGTACTCTCTTCTTCAATTTCTTTTAATAATTGATAGCTACTTGAAGACGCTATTTCCTCTTGTTCGCTATTACGAACACGGACGATTTCATACTGTGGTGTGACCATGCCTGGATTAGGAATAACGACAATTTTGACACTGGTGTTTTTCTGTATCTCAGCGATACCTTCACGCTTTTCATTCAAAAGATAAGTAGCCACATCAACAGGTGTTTGCAAATTTACCTGCCCGGTCTGTTCCTTCAATGCTTCTTCTTCAAGTAAGCGCATAATTGAAACCGCTAATGACTCAGTGCTTCGAATGGTGCCGTGACCCGAACAGCGAGGACAAACAATCTGCGTTGCTTCACCTAAAGAAGGACGCAATCTCTGACGAGACATTTCCAATAATCCAAAACGAGAAATTCTGCCAACCTGAACGCGAGCACGATCTACTTTTAACGCATCCCGTAAACGGTTTTCCACTTCGCGCTGATGCCGGTTTGAGACCATATCAATGAAATCAATCACCACCAGACCACCGAGATCCCTTAAGCGCAGTTGACGAGCAACTTCATCGGCCGATTCAAGATTGGTATTAAACGCTGTTTCTTCAATATCACTGCCTTTTGTTGCACGGGCAGAGTTGACGTCAATCGAAATCAAGGCTTCAGTATGATCGATGACAATTGCGCCGCCTGACGGCAAGCGCACTTCGCGCTGATAAGCCGATTCTATCTGGCTTTCAATCTGGAATCGATTAAATAAAGGAATGCTATCTTCGTATAACTTGATCTTCTTAAGATTATTAGGCATAACCTGTTTAATAAAATCTTCAGCGGTTTTGAAAACATCCGGATCATCAATTAAAATCTCCCCGATGTCATTACGGAAGTAATCACGCAAAGCGCGGATAATGACATTGCTTTCCTGATAAATAAGGAAAGGCGCTTTCTTTTGTGATGCCGCATCAATCGCGGTCCAGACCTGAATTAAATAATTCAAGTCCCACTGTAATTCTTCCTGATTTCGACCAACACCGGCAGTACGAACAATCAAACCCATGCCTTCCGGGGTGTTGAGATTGTTCATGATTTCGCGAATCTCACTGCGATCATCGCCTTCTATGCGTCTGGAAACACCACCCGCACGCGGATTATTGGGCATCAACACCATATATCGACCCGCAAGACTGATAAATGTAGTTAACGCAGCGCCTTTATTACCACGCTCTTCTTTATCGATCTGGACAACAACTTCCTGACCTTCTCTGAGCGCAGTTTTAATATCGGGGCGACCATCAGCTTTTTTGGCCTCTTCGGAAAAATAGCTGCGAGCCACTTCTTTGAATGACAAGAAACCATGGCGCTCTGCGCCATAATCTACAAATGCCGCTTCAAGACTGGGCTCAATACGGGTAATGGTACCCTTATAGATATTGGCCTTTTTCTGTTCCCGTGATGGGATTTCGATATCGAGATCGTAGAGTTTTTGGCCCTCTACCATAGCCACACGCAACTCTTCTTTTTGAGTTGCATTGATTAAAATTCGTTTCATTTTGATTTAAACCTGGGAAGTGCGGCACTGCTTTTACGTCTGATGGTTTAAGACGTCGATCGAAATCTATCGCTGGCTTTTTTGGGGCGATCTTAAGCGCCACCGGCAACAACGATGAAATCAAGATGGCAACCCACAAAGCAGGTTCACCAGATGTATGAAAAGCAATATCCACAGTAAATACAGTAACTTATGTTGTTTATTTTGTTATTCGACATGCCCTATTGCATACCAAACTAAAATTATTCTTCCGCCTTAATTGAGCGGGAACTCTCGTGTCTATACCCTTAATAGTAGGCCATAAGCCTGTCAGGGTGCGGAATTTTGTTCTTTTACCGCACTCCTATTCTGGCATTATTTAAGTTAAGATGTAAAGAGGCTTTAGCGATATATTTATCCAAAGATATTCGCTCCGGATGGTATAATCTAAAGATGTCGATACCCACCTCCCCCCCAATCAAAGTTCAGATCCTTGAAATTAACGCTGATAACGATGGCCAGAGAATAGACAATTACTTAATGTCAAAACTCAAAGGCGTGCCCAAAAGCCGTATATATAAAATCTTGCGCAGCGGTGAAGTGCGCGTCAATAAAGGCCGCATCAAACCCAGTCACCGCTTAAGCTCTGGTGACCTGGTCAGGATACCACCGGTTCGGGTCACGGAAAGCCAGCAGCCCATGATTTCTGAACGACTTATACAAACACTGAATGAGTCCGTTCTTTTTGAGAATGAGGACCTGATCATTATTAATAAGCCAGCTGGGCTGGCCGTTCATGCCGGCAGCGGCGTGAACTACGGTGTCATCGATATTTTGCGTGCCGAACGTTTTGCAAATACATTCATAGAGCTGGTTCACCGACTGGACAGACAAACCAGCGGCTGCCTGCTACTGGCAAAGTCGCGCAGCGCCTTAACCCAGCTCAATGCTTTATTTAACACCAGCCATAACATAAAGAAGAAGTACCTGACACTAACAAAAGGCCACTGGCCTGATACAGAACAGCGTATCGATGCACCACTGAGTAAAAACGAGATAAAAAGCGGGGAACGCATGGTTACTGTTAACCCAGCCGGCAAAACCGCGATCAGCCTGTTTAAGCAAACTGAACAATTTGCTGACTGCAGCCTGGTTGAAGTCACTTTATTAACCGGCAGAACACATCAGATACGTGTGCATGCAGCCAGTGAAGCTCACCCCGTGGCTGGTGATGAAAAATACGGCGACAAACAATTTAACCTGCAAATGAAACAGGCCGGGCTCAACCGAATGTTTCTGCACGCACGCTATCTTGAATTTGATTTAAATGGCCCTGTTCATGTCACCGCACCACTGGAAGACAAGCTGAAAAATACTATTGAGACACTACGACAACATGAAAAAAAACTTTGAGCTGATTGTGTTTGACTGGGACGGCACCATCATGGACTCCCAGCAGAGAATTCTGGATTGCTTAAAAGCCGCTGCTAAAGACTGCGGTGCGACACAACTGGGTGATGAAGTGTTCAGCAACGTCATTGGTTTGGGCTTAAAAGAAGCCACTGAAAACTTATACCCTGACTTTACTGCCCATCAAGTACAGCAATACGCCGATCGCTATCGATACCATTACCTGGTTGAAAATAAAACCCATAGCCCATTATTCGAAGGCACCCGGGAGATGCTGCAACGCTTACATGATGCAGGCTACTGGCTGGCTGTTGCTACCGGCAAAGGCAGAGAGGGACTGGATCTGGTCTTAAATGAAAGCGGCCTGGGTGCGTTTTTCCTGAGCACGCGCTGCGCATCAGAAACCTTTTCCAAGCCCCACCCTCTAATGCTAGAAGAAATCATGCATGAACTGGCCGTTGAACCGGCACAGACCCTGATGATTGGGGACACGGAATATGACATGGAATTAGCCAAAAATGCCGGCACACACTGCCTAGCTGTAAGTTATGGTGTACACTCTCTGGAGCGATTGTTAAAACATGCGCCTTTAGGTCATATTAATCACCTGCATGAGCTGCCAGAGTGGCTTGAAAATCAGGTAAAATAAAAATAAAAATAATAACATTTAACAAAAAAGTACTGATTATGTCTGAATCAAATGATAACTGGGAAAAAGAAGCCATAAAAGCTATTGCACTGGCCGGTATTAAAGAACAGCGCCGTTCTCGTCGCTGGGGTATATTTTTCAAACTCCTTGGCTTTGCTTACTTACTGTTATTCATTATTATTCTCAGCTCCAACAATATTAACGAAACATCCGGCATTACCCAGAAACACACCGCTATTATTAAGCTGGCCGGCGGCATTATGCCTGGTGAACCGGCAGGTGCTGACAGCATAATTGAAGGCCTGCAAGATGCCTTCAGAAACAAAAATGCAACCGGTATCATCCTTGAAATCAATAGCCCGGGAGGCACACCTGTGCAGGCAGGCATGATTTATAACGAAATCAACCGCCTCAGAAAGCTGAATTCAGACAAACCCATTTACGCCGTTATCACTGATATTTGTGCATCTGGCGGCTATTATGTCGCCTCAGCTACAGAACAAATTTTCGCCAACAAATCCAGCCTGATTGGCTCAATCGGCGTACGCCTTAGCAGTTTTGGTTTTACCGGCACCATGGAAAAACTGGGAATTGAACGAAGACAACTCACCGCGGGTGAAAACAAAGCCATGCTGGATCCTTTTTCACCCAGAAATGAAAAAGCGGAAACTCACATGACAACTCTGCTGGCCAGCACACACAAACAATTTATCGATGATGTAAAAGCCGGACGAGGTTCACGCCTGAAGAATGACCCGACCTTATTTAGCGGACTGATCTGGAATGGTGAACAAAGTATAGAATTAGGATTAATCGATGATTTAGGCAGCTCCGCCTATGTTGCGCGTGAAATCATAGGTCAGAATAAAATCGTAGACTATACCTATCAACCAGACTTATTTGAGCGTTTTACCCGAGGCGTCAGTAAAACAATGATTAATCTCATTTATACTGACCAGCTGCAACACTGGCTATAACAAGGCTGGCAATATTAGCGCAAGCTACTATTTCAAAGCCCCGAATTAACCTTAGAAAACATAATCTTTTGTTCAATGTTGATATGCAAGTCATTGTTTTTAGTCTAATATCAGACAATAATTTTTATAATCCGATGGGGACGGCAATAAATGAATAAGGGAATCTGGCAAAGCGACTGGTTTGCCGGTATTGTTATTACATTTACATTTATCATGTTTTCCGGTAGTGAGTTTATTACCGAAATCGAACGAAGTGCCTATGACTTCGGGGTACGCGCATCTAATAAAAAGCCCAGTAATAAAATTGCTATTATCGCCATCGATGATAACAGCATCGCAAACTTAGGCCGCTGGCCATGGCCTCGTGACAAACACGCAAAATTACTTAACTTTCTCAGCAAGACAGATACCGCCGTTATCGGCCAGACTATTTTCTTTACTGAACCACAGCAAGACCCCGGGCTGGACATTGTCAACGAACTGATCAGTTTTTACGACAACAGCCAGCTGCCTTCTATTCCGCAAAACCTGAAAAACAAGAACTCTCAACAGGCCAGCAGTATTGTAAATGATCTGGCTATACTGAAAAACAACCTGCTTCAAGCTGAACAAGAATTAAACACCGACCGAATTCTTGCTGCTGCCATTAAAAAAAATGCCAAAGTAGTGCTCTCGATGCCTTTTATTTTTGGCCCACAGTTCGGCAACCAAAATGCAGAATTACCTGATTATGTAACAAAAAACTTTTTACAGCCTGCGACAAATATGGCCCTGGCAGTCGAGCTCGGGTATTTACCCCGCACTACCAACGATGCCGTCTCACCTATTATGAAACTTGCAGAAGATGCCTTGGCCATCGGCAATCTGACCTCAACACCCGATATTGACGGAGCCATCAGGCACGAATCATTAATTGTTGACCACTATGGTTCATACTATCCTTCACTGGCACTAGTATTAGCAACAAAGGGTCTGAATTTAAACTTAAGCGATATTCAAATTAAACTGGGTGAAGGCATACAGCTCGGCAAGTTAAACATACTGACTGATGAAGCATTACAGATGCACACCTACTATTATAATGACAAAGAGAACGGCCAGTCAGCCTTTCAGATTGATTCATTTTATGACGTTATCAGCGGTAAAATTCCCGTTGAAAAATACAAAGGTAAAATTGTCTTAATTGGTGCCACGGCTTTTGGAATTGGCACCACACAGGTAACGCCGATAAAACCTTCGATGACACCTGTGGAAACCCTGGCACATTCTGTTTCCAGTATATTGAAGCAGGACTTTTTCATTGTGCCTGAATGGAGCAAGTTCTCCAGACCATTTTTGATTTTATTTATCGCTATTTATTTGATATTGATCCTGCCTAAATTAAATGCCGCCATGGCATTCACTATTACTGCGGTGCTCACCATTGCCCTGCTGCTGACACATTATGTTTTAATGACTCAGCAAAACTGGTGGATAGAACTAATGTTGCCGGTATTATTGCTTATTACAGGGCACTTACTGCTAACAACCAAACATTTTCTGTTAACTGAACGCGGAAAATTAAAATCTGATTTTGAGTCCGCCGAAAGCAACCGCATGCTCGGGCTTTCGTTTCAGGGCCAGGGCCAGCTCGACATGGCATTTGAAAAATTCAGAAAGGTTCCGCTAGATAAATCGGCCATGGAACTGCTCTATAACCTTGCGCTGGATTACGAGAGAAAACGCCAGTTCAATAAGGCCAGCTCTGTTTATAAATACATATCCGATTTTGATGTTAAGTTTAAAGATATAGCGCAACGTATGGCACGCACCAAAGCCATGGAAGAAACTGTTATTTTAGGCGGTGCCAGCGCAGCCTCTACCAGCAGCAGCCTTTTACTCAGTGGCAATAATGTCCAGAAACCGATGCTGGGCCGCTACGAAGTTGAAAGCGAGCTAGGCAAAGGCGCCATGGGTGCAGTCTATCTGGGTAAAGACCCAAAAATCAGCCGTATTGTGGCCATTAAAACCATGGCCTTTTCTCAGGAATTTGAAGACGACGAACTGCAGGAAGTTAAAAACCGATTTTTCAGGGAAGCCGAAACCGCAGGCCGCCTAAGCCATCCCAACATTGTCACTATTTATGATGCCGGCGAGGAACACGACCTGGCCTATATCGCCATGGAGTTCATTAAAGGTAGAGATTTATCAGAGTACACCAAGCCGGATAATCTGCTGCCATTGCTTAAAGTGATTTCAGTTATTGCCCGATCGGCTGATGCACTTGAATACGCCCATCAACAAAGCGTTGTTCACCGAGATATCAAGCCGGCCAATATCATGTATGAACTGGACACTGACGCATTAAAGATCACTGATTTTGGAATCGCTCGCATTACCGATTCCAGTAAAACAAAAACAGGCATGGTATTGGGCACACCTTCCTACATGTCGCCAGAACAGCTGGCAGGAAAAAGGGTCGACGGACGCTCAGACCTTTTCTCTTTAGGTGTTATGCTTTACCAGCTTGCCACCGGTGAACTGCCTTTTCAGGCCGAATCGATGGCTGCACTGATGTATAAAATAGCCAATGAGCCCCACCCTGATCCCGCCACTATACGCAAGGGACTACCCAGATGCATTAGCATCATTATCAATCGGGCAATGGCAAAGAACATTGAAAAGCGCTACCAAAATGCTGCTCAAATGGCATCAGATTTACGTAAATGCGCACAGATAACTATGAAAGCGGCTCAGAAAAAATAATATGGATAATAAAAAACTGATAAAAATAGAAGGCATGACGGATACAGGACTTATCCGCTCACATAATGAAGACAGCATCGGCAACGATCTTTCACTTAGCCTTGCTGTACTGGCTGATGGCATGGGCGGCCATAAGGGCGGCGAAGTAGCCAGCGCCCTGGCAGTTAATTCCATATTAAATGACCTGCCGGCCGAACTTGAGCGCTGTAAAAATCTGGATATTGATGAAGAGATCAGTGGCTACAGCTATCAGTCTATCGCGATTAAGAACGTCATCGAAAATGCCAATTCGGTGATTTTTAAAGCCGCCAGCAAACAAATTCAATATGAAGGCATGGGCACAACCATAGTCGTCACCCTGTTTTACGGTAACCGCCTGACCGTAGCTCATGTCGGTGATTCAAGAATGTATCGCCTCAGAAATCACGAAATGGAACAAATGACTTCTGACCACTCATTGCTGCAGGAGCTGATAGACAGGGGCTTCTATACCCCCGAAGAAGCCTCTAAGTCACTAAATAAAAACCTCGTCACCCGTGCAATGGGTATTGAAGAAACCGTGCAAATAGATATCAGTGAAGAGATAGTACAGGCCGATGATACCTACCTGCTCTGCTCTGATGGCTTATCGGATATGGTCGATGACCGCCGCATCAACATGATTCTGGAAGAAAATAAATTCCAGATAGACATTGCCTGCACAGAACTGATTCAACAAGCAAAAGACAATGGTGGTCACGACAATATTTCAGTTATCGTTATTCAGCCCAGTCAGCAAGCCATGAGCCTGAATAAACTTATCTCTAAAGTTAAAAATATATTTTCCTAATATTCAACGCTGGACAAGTCACTATGTCAAAACTAATCATTTCCCATGATGGAAAAATTGAATCCCAGTATGATATTTCATCCGAGACCGTCACTATTGGGCGCCATAAAAACAATGATATCTGTATCGACAATTTATCCGTTAGCAGCCATCATGCACAAGTCATGAACATTGCCGGTGACTGTTTTGTTGAGGATTTAAAAAGCAGCAATGGCACCTATGTAAACGGTAACCTGATAAAAAAAATATCACTCAATAATGGCGATGAAATCAGAATCGGTAAACACCAGTTAAAATTTCAGGCCAGGCCAAAGGCCGCGACATCAAGCAGCCAGATTGATTTTGAAAAAACCATGATCATCCGCCCTGACTCGGCCGGCATGCCGGAAAGCGCAGCTGGCTCTGAAATTGACAAACAGATTGAAAAAATTGCGAGCCGGCTTGCATCTGAACACAAAAATGAAAATAACAGCAGCAAAGTCATCGGCAAGGCCAGTCTGCAACTGTTAAGTGGAGCCAACTCAGGCAAAAAACTACCGCTGACTAAAGTACTGACCACACTGGGCAAACCGGGCATACAGGTGGCCGCTATTACACGCCGACCCACCGGCTATTACATTTTGCATGTGGAAGGCGGTGCAAACAGTGGTCAACCCACTATTAATGGTGACATTGTCGGTTCAAAATCCAGTCCATTAAACAACAACGACCTGATAGAAGTAGCCGGCATTAAAATGGAATTTAATATCGAGTGATCGCTTAAACAATCCTGCTGTCTCCTGTATTACAGAAGCAGCAGAATTCACAGGCTATTTTTCAAATACGGCAATGGATTCAACGTGCGCCGTGTGAGGAAACATATCCATCACCCCCGCTGATAACAAACGATAACCGTATTCATTCACCAGAGCGCCGGCATCACGTGCCAGGGTTGTAGGCTGACATGAAACATATACGATTCGTTTTGCACCCAGCTTGCCTAGATAGTGAATCATTTCCATTGCCCCTGAACGCGGCGGGTCTAACAAAATCTTATCATAGCGTTGATTCAGCCAGCGCTGCCCGTCCAGTTTGGCTGATAAATCGACGGCAAAAAACTCAGTATTGCTGATATTATTTAATACCGCATTATCATTGGCTTTATTGACCAGCTCCTGGTTGCCTTCAATGCCGGTTACATGCAGCGCTTTCTGTGCCAAAGGCAATGTGAAATTACCCAGCCCACAAAACAAATCGAGCACGTTTTCATCCGCCTGCAGCTCCATTAAATCAATCACCCGGTTAATCATTTTCTGATTGATGTCCGGATTAACCTGAGTAAAGTCATTGGCTTCGAATTTGAATTCAAGATTTTGATCATTAAGTTGATACGATAAATACCTAAACTCTTCCGGCCAAAGGCTGGTCACGGTTGCGGGTCCACCAGACTGCAACATGACAACGAAGTTTTCCTCTTTAGCAAAGTCCACAAGCCTTGATAAATCTGATGCTGACAATGCCTCCAGGTGCCTGAAGACAAGCACAACATTGGCATCATCAATCGCCACTTCAATTTGCGGTATCTGATCCCTCGCTTCCATGCCGTAAATCAAATCTGACAAGGCTGACAATTTATGACCGACTCTGGCATGCAGGACTTCACATTGTTCGATCAGGGCCAGAAAATTACTCCTTTTTTCCCTGAAACCGACCAGCACTTTTTCTTTTTTAGCCACATAACGCACGCCAAGCCGGGCCTTGTAGCGATAGCCTACAACAGGACCTGTAATGGCCGGCAACAGACTCTCAGCTTCGACCTTGCCGATGTATTTAAGTGATTCGATCAATGAAGCCTGTTTATTTTCAATCTGCTTTTGTGTATCGAGATGCTGCAGACTACAGCCACCACAAATATCTGCGTGCTGACACGGTGGCGAGACACGATCTGCCGATGCCTCTATCACTTCAAGTACTTTTGCTTCATCAAATTTTGAAGTGCTGGCAGTGTACTCAATCAACACCTTTTCATTGCCTAATGCGCCATCAACAAAAACCACTTTATCGTTGATATGAACCAGTCCGCGCCCTTCTGTCGTTAATCCTTCAATTACACATTCAACCGGAGAATCCGGCAATTTTTTTACCCGTCTGCGACGTCTTTTCTGAACCACATTGTCTCCAGTTATTTTGCGTTAAATACGCCTGTTGAGAGATAACGATCTCCCCGGTCACAAATAATAACGACTATCACTGCGTTTTCAACAGTCGCCGACAGCTTTAAAGCCGCCGCTACTGCGCCACCGGATGAAACACCACAAAAGATGCCTTCTTCGGATGATAATGCACGTGTTGTTTGCTCTGCCAGCTGCTGATCGACATCGATAATTTGATCAACCCTTGCGGCTTCAAAAATCCCCGGCAAATATTCTTTTGGCCAGCGTCTGATGCCCGGTATACTGGAGCCTTCAGTCGGCTGTACACCAACAATTTGTATCGCCTTATTTTGTTCCTTTAAATAATGCGATACCCCCATAATGGTACCGGTTGTGCCCATCGCACTGACAAAATGGGTCACCTCGCCATCAGTATCTCTCCAGATTTCAGGCCCTGTGGAATGATAATGGGTATCCGGGTTATCGCTATTATTAAACTGGTCCAGCACGATGCCTTCACCTCTGGATTGCATTGCCAGCGCCAGATCTCTGGCACCTTCCATGCCCTGCTGAGCGCTAACCAGGATCAGCTCAGCGCCATAGGCCAGCATGGCCGCCTTGCGCTCCTCGGTACTGTTATCCGGCATGATCAGTTTAATCTTGTATCCTCTGATCGCGGCGGCCATCGCTAAAGCAATACCTGTATTGCCCGATGTCGCCTCAATCAATACATCTCCGGGCTTGATATCTCCTCGGCTCTCGGCGGCCTGAATCATGCCGATAGCGGGCCTGTCTTTTACCGAACCCGCCGGGTTATTGCCCTCGAGTTTGAGCAAAATTGTATTTTTTGAATCTTTCGCCATCCGCTGTAAACGAACCAGGGGGGTATTGCCTATAAACTGCTCTATTGTCGGATAGTGTTTCATTTATTCACGCATTTTTTCTATAAAATATGGTTATAATCAGTAAGATAAACTTAAATCAATATAAGTACTCAAGCGGGCTATTTTATGCTATTCGGGCAATAAGGTCATGGAATGATCATTTTTTTATAAAAATATCAAATAATCGGTTTTCCATTGGCTAAGAATATGACAATTAAAACACTGCTTTTCACTATGCTATCCAGTCTTTCTGCCTGTCTGTATGCGGCGGAAGCGGATATAGCCGAAACCTTAACTGAAGATTATTTTTTAGCCGATATCCCAATAGTGTTATCTGCTTCACGCCTGTCACAACCACAAAACGAATCAGCTAGCACGGTCACCATCATTAGCCGTCAAATGATCGAGGCCTCCACTGCCACCAGCCTACCGGAACTGATGAGAATGGTGCCGGGTTTTCAGGTCGGCTTTTATGATGGCAACATCCCGGTTGTCACCTACCACGGAATGAGCGGCATCTATTCCCGGCGCATTCAGGTCTTAATTGATGGCCGATCCGTGTATATTCCGACCTGGGGTGGCGTACCCTGGAAAAGCCTGCCGATTACGCTTGACGAAATTGAGCAGATCGAAGTTACCAGAGGACCAAATGCAGCGGCTTATGGCGCCAATTCATTTCTGGCGGTAATCAGCATCAAAACTTTTAATGCATTCGATACACAAGGCCACCTATTGAAAATAGCCAATGGCAATAACAAACAACATCAGCTGTTATACCGTATCGGCGCGCAGACCGAAAAAACCGACTTCAGAGTCACCATGTCACATAGAGGCGACGAAGGGCTCGATGATTTTGCCGACAGTTATGATGAAGAACTGCTGAAACTCAGGCTGGATTACGCCATAGATGATAGCAGCCAGTTTTTTTATCAGACAGGAATCAACAAAAACCTTCAGGAAGAGCAAGGCGGCGGCACCACTTTAACTCACATGTTTGAAACGAGTGTCAGCTACCACCATTTCAAATGGGAAAGTAATCTGGACAGTCAAAGCTCGATTTCGCTACAGTATTATATGAATAAGCACAAAATCGATAACCGCTCACTGTCCAGCATGCTTACAGGCGCAGATATTGGACTAACTGGTGTCGATGACTTTCAAGTCTTGATCGATTTTTCCAGTGAATCAAAGCGGCAGGATATCGAGCTTAACTATTTTAACAAACCCAGTAATATTCTACGCACCGTGTCAGGCTTCAGTTTTCGCCATGACAGCGTTGAGTCCGCCGGTCTTTTCAATACCAGCAATGCACTGAGCAGTGATGTCAGCCGGGTCTTTGGTCATGCAGAATGGACGATTACACCAACTTTTATTTTAAACACGGGGCTAATGGCTGAAGATCATGAAATCAGCAATACCAGTTATTCACCTCGCATCGCATTAACGCACAAAATCAGCAATCAGCAGAGCCTTCGCTTGAGCTATTCAACTGCTAACAGAGCGCCATCTGTAGTCGAAGAAAACATGAACATTGTTTATTACCCTTCATTGATTGTTAGCGGCACAGGCGGTCTGGGTATTTGTGATCCTATTCTGGCGATAGCAATCCCTCCGCCTATCACCTGTATCACTAATGAAATGATTGCTTTTCCGTTTAAAAGCAGCCCCGGCGGCCTGGATTTTGAAAAAATAAAAAGCTCTGAAATTGGTTATTATTCTGACTACCTGAATCATCGAATCAATATCAATGGTAAAATATTCCACGACGAGATATCGGATATTATTGTTGACATTTCCGCTAATGAAGACGGCGGTTTTGACAATGCTCAAACGCTGGTTTCTGAGGGTATCGAACTCGATGCAAGCTACCAGCCCGAGCACAGCTTTCGAATCGGTTTCAACTACTCGAACATCAAGATGGAAGATAAAGTTCAGGATGGTATCAGTACGGTTGAAGTATTTTCCAATACCGCACCGAAAGAAAGTTATGGTCTGAATATTCTAAAACAATTCAAGAATCAGTATTCCATCAGCCTTGAATACTATCAAATCGGTGAAATGCGCTGGGCCGATGTAAGCAAAGCCGTAGAAGAATTTGATATATTGAACTTAAAATTAAGCAAAAAAACAAAAATCGGCAATAGCACGTTAACCACATCATTACTGCTTAAAAATATCAGCGGCGATTATAATGATTACAATGAATACAGCAATGTAGCTGCGAGCAACACCAGCATCATGAGTGACAGAATATTACTGACCGTCGAACTACAAGGCTTTTAAAAAATTATAAATGGATTTATGAAACAAGCATACCTAAAATCAAGATGCAGCAGGCTGATTTTAACAATAGGCATTTGTTTAATCAGCAGTCTAACTTATGCTGATAACTTCCTGATCGTTTCGAACCTGCATCACGGCTACCACCGTGATCTGGCCGACAATATCCAGACAAAGCTTTTACTCGACAAACATGTCGTCAGCAATGTCTCGACAGATGAATTTAAACCTGAAGCGCTGGACCAGTACGACAGCGTCATTACAGTCGGCTATAAAGCGGCGTTTTTATTATTCAACAAAAAAACCAGGACGCCTGTTTTGAGTCTGTTGATTCCCAGGCAGGCATTTATGCAACTGGAAAGCACTGTCGATAAACAATACCGGCATCTGTTCTCTGTCATTTACATCGATCAGCCGATTATTCGTCAACTGCAATTAATCCGAAACTTGTCAAACTCATTCAAAACAGTGGGCATATTATTCGGCAAAAACTCCCACGAAAGAAAAAATAAAATAACTGAAAAAATTAAACAGGCGGGTCTGGCCGCAAAAAGCATTACTGTTTTTAACCGAACCGAGCTAATCTCTGAAACCCGTTTTCTATCTGAAGAATCAGATATTTTGCTCGCAGTTCCGGACAGCTCTATTTACAACAAACGATCCATTAAAGGCATATTATTAACTACCTACAGAAAAAAAATACCGGTTCTTGGTTATTCAAAAGCCTATGTCAGAGCTGGTGCGCTTGCGGCTGTTCACAGCTCACCACTGGATATAAGCCGGCAGGCATTAGAGATACTTAATAAAAACAGAGTTTCAAACTATGCTTCAGCAAGCCGGTCCTTTCCGCAATATTTCAATATTGAAATCAACACAAAAGTGGCTCATTCGCTCAATATAAAAATCGCTGACAAGAACACTATCCTTAACAACATGCTAGAGGATAGAAAAAATGGACAGCTATAGCATAAGAAAAAGAGTCTTGCTGCTTGCACTGGTACCGACTGCTATCACTGTTTTTTCACTGGTCGCCTACTATACTTATTCGAGCATCAATGACATTGGCAACCGGCTTAACGAGCGTGGAGAAAACCTTTCCAGCTATTTGTCTCAGGTCAGTGAGTTTGGCGTTTTCTCAGGCAATACCGACCTGCTGAATAATCTTATTGAAAACACACTTAATGAGCCGGATATTCATAAAGTTGCCATTCTTGACATTAACAACAATGTCATAACCTCTATTAATCAGAATAAAGAATCGGAAATCAACAATAAACCATACGGTTTTTTAATCAAAGAAAAATTATTAGTCTTTAAGAGCGACATCATTAATACTGAAATCGAAATTGATGATTTTGATTTCAGCAATACGGATACCGAGCACAATAAAAAAATAGGCAGCATTGTTTTAACCATGTCGTCGTTGAGCACGACGGATCTTCAGTTTACAACTTTCTTTAAAAGCCTGATTATTGTATTTACCGGACTGGCCCTGAGCACGATTCTGGCTCTGTATATCAGCCAGGGCGTGATAAATCCGATTCAAAGTTTAACCAGCGCTGTGCGGCGTGTTGCGGCAGGCAATTTAAATGTCCATGTCTCTGCCAACACATCCGGCGAATTAGAAACACTCGTCAAAGGCTTTAACAACATGACTGAAGAACTTTCTATTTCAAGACACAATCTTCAAAATCAGGTTAATGCCGCGACACGCACCTTAAAAAACACATTAGACGAGCTTGAAAAACAAAATATCTCTTTAGATATTTCAAAAAGCCACGCTTTAGAAGCAAGCAGGATAAAATCAGAGTTCCTGGCTAATATGAGTCATGAAATCCGTACGCCAATGAACGGTATTTTGGGTTTTACCGAATTGCTCGGCAAAACTGAGCTGACGGAGCAACAGCTCCAGTATCTGGAGACCATTCAGACATCATCGAATAACCTTCTGACTATCATCAACGACATTCTGGATTTTTCTAAAATAGAATCGGGCAAGCTGAACATAGAAAACATTGAATTTGATATGCTCGACTTGATTGAAGAGATTATCACCATCATGCTGCCTCTGGCACAGAAAAAAGGCATTGAACTTTTATTTCACCGCAGCACGGATATGCCCAGACAGCTGATGGGCGACCCGGTTCGCTTGCGCCAGATAATTCTGAATCTTATCGGAAATGCCATTAAATTTACTGAGCAAGGCTATGTGGCAATCCGAATCCTGCACAGCAAACTAAGCCATAACAAATACAATTTTAAATTTACTATCACCGATACAGGTGTCGGCATGAACGAGGCCAACAAGCTGCGTCTGTTCAACGCGTTTACTCAAGCCGACACTTCCATCACGCGCCGCTTCGGTGGCACTGGCCTTGGACTGGTTATATCAAGAAGCCTCGCCAGCCTGATGCACGGAGAAATAGATTTTGAAAGCAGCCTGGATTCAGGCTCAGTATTCTGGCTTTCTTTACCTTTAGAAGAGTCGTTTCAAACTAAAACAGCTGATCAATCGGCTTTAGAGAACAAGCACGTCATTATTTACGAAAGCACATCACAATTACGACTTAACACCCGGCTGTTATTAAATACCTGGAAATCATTACCCCAGCACATTACCCAGACCAATCAGCTCAAATCACTTCTCAATACCAACATTATACATTTTGACTACATGATAATTGGCATCAGTTTTCAACAGATAAGTGAGAACACGGACTTTAGCCCTTATATTGCGATCTGTCATGAAAAAAACATACCTGTATTTGCACTTATCAGCTCAAATGAGCATCAGCAATGTAAAAAATATTTTGAACAGGGCTTTTCTTTATGCCTGCAGAGAAACACGCCTTCCAATAAAATTTTAACTGATATACATAACTATATTACCGGCACTCATAGCAACAAACTGCCGAAGGAAACACCTGAACTGAATGCCGACTGGTCTTACTTAAATATCCTCGTTGTAGATGATAATAAAATCAACCTGTACCTGGTAAAATCAATACTCGACAACTGGAAAGTCAACGTAAGTACTGCACGAAATGGCGCAGAAGGTGTAGAAGCAGGCAAAACCACTGCCTTTGATTTGATATTTATGGACCTTCACATGCCTGTCCTCGATGGCATTGATGCAACAAAAAAGATCAGGCTCGAAACATCTAAAAACAACGAGACAAATATCATTGCTTTAACGGCAAATGCAATGCCCGAAGAAAAACAACAAATATTAGATTCCGGCATGAATGATATATTAATAAAACCGGTAACTGAACTTCAGATATATGACAAGATAATGCAATACTGCGATATTGATCATGCAGACACTACTGTAACCCTGCTGTCAGCAAAAACAGCTTCAACAAGCGATACTGAGAAAGCGGACTGCTACGACAAGACTGAAGCCGTTAGATTAGCGGGAGGAAACCCACAGTTAGCAGACGAGCTTTTTAACATGTTGATATCTGAACTTCCTGTTTATAAAGAGAAAATAGAAAATGCAGTCAACGCCAACGATATTAAAGAGCTTAAATATTTCACGCATAAAATAAATGGCGCTACCAGTTATTGCGGCACACCCAGACTGAGAGAGTGCGCGGTAAAACTCGAATCTAATATCGATAACCAGCATCTGGAAACAATCACAGACGATGTGGCCGTGTTACTCACGTGCATTACCGAGCTTATCGAGTATCACCAGACAATTGCAAAAAACGCGTAGTCTATCGATTGAAAACCCGGCTAAACAATACCGACGAATATAATCCTTAACTGACAAAAAGCGTTATTTTAGACTCTAACAGACAGAACACTGCCTTCTCTCCATCATTTTAGATCGCATCAGCCTGATCGCTTCAGGCATGCCCATGAACACGGCATCAGAAATAATGGCATGGCCGATATTTAATTCTACAATTTCAGTTATGGCTGCAATCTCGCCCACATTGTGAACCGTTAAACCATGGCCGGCGTTGACCTGAAGACCAATGGCGTTTGCATATTCAGAAATAGTTCTTATTCTTTGCAGTTCTTTTTTCTTTAATTCTGCATTGTCGATTTCTGCATAATGCCCGGTGTGAATTTCTATCACTGGAGCCGCGCATCTTTTTGCCGCATCAACCTGTGATTTGTCGGCATCTATAAACAGCGAGACACGAATACCCGCTGCAGCTAACTGAGCGCAGGCCGCTTTTATTTTTTCTTCCTGAGCCAGCACATCAAGTCCGCCTTCTGTGGTCAACTCCTGTCTTTTTTCAGGTACCAGGCAACAATCCTCAGGCTGCACCTTTGAAGCAATCGCTATCATTTCATCTGTGACGGCCATTTCAAGGTTCAGTTTTGTCTGGATAGCCGATTTCATACGATAGACATCAGCGTCCTGAATATGACGCCTGTCTTCGCGTAAATGCATGGTAATGCTATCGGCTCCGGCCATTTCAGCCTGTAATGCCGCATGCACAGGATCTGGGTAAGCTGTGCCCCTGGCCTGCCTTAGGGTTGCAACGTGGTCAATATTAATACCAAGGTAAATCGGCTGAGACATAAGCACCATAATTTCAATTGTGTACGGAAAATAATCAGGACTGATTAGATAAAATGGGATATTAATGCAGAAAATTGATCGAAACAATAACATTTCACATCAAATTCATTATTTATGGCCTATTAGGACTAAATAGCCGTTAATATTTGGCGTTTTGATGATAATTTTGCTATGGTTTTAATGATAATTAATAACAAATCAACAGGATAGATCAAATAAGGATTATGCAAAAAAATATTAGATCCCTTCTCAGCGCATCGATTATCCTGCTTTTTTTAGCTCAACCAATCGGTGAGTTTAACCTGCCATTATTCGATCGAATCGAAAATTTCACATACGATGCCCGCTTAAAATACACCGCTCCGTATACGGTTGACAGCAACGTAGTGATACTTGATATCGATGAAAAAAGTCTGGCCCAGCTGGGTCAATGGCCCTGGGATAGAAATATACTGGCCAATATCGTTGATACTTTGTTTGAACATTATAAAATTAATACGCTCGGTTTTGATATTATCTTCGCAGAAGCTGATGTTGATAGCAGCCTCAAAGTATTTAGCCAACTGGCGAGCGGGCCGTTAAAACAAAACAAACAGTTTCTCCAGCAATACAATAAAATATTACCTACTCTGGATCACGACAAAGCCTTTTCGAACAGCTTAAAAGACCGTAAAACAATTCTTGGCTTTGCGTTCATTGATGAAAATAACCCATCAACAACAAGCCTGCCTCAACCGGCACTGCATCTGCCGCCGCAACGGCAAAATAAACTGCGCCTGATAGAGCAGAAAGCTTATGTTGCTAATTTACCCGTATTACAAAACCAGGCCTTTTCTGGTGGCTTTATTGATAACCCGAGCATAGCCTATGATAACGACGGGGTTTTCCGGCGCGTGCCACTGTTGCAACAGCATCAGGGAAAAATTTATGAGTCTCTCGCTTTTGGTCTGTTTCGCGCCGCCATCGGCTCACCCGCAATTCAGATTCAGGCTGAGGCCAGTGACGATGAAGAAGTCTTAATTGACGCTATTAAAGTCGGCGACTATGTAATCCCGGTCGACCAGGAAACAAATATTCTGGTGCCTTATCGAGGCTACTGGAAAAGCTTTCCTTATATTTCTGCTTTTGATGTGTTGCAAAAAACAGCGCCTATAGAAACGCTCAAAGATGCGATTGTCATTTTCGGTACTTCTGCAGCTGGCTTAAAAGATTTAAGAACAACACCTTTAGAAACCGGTTACCCCGGAGTAGAAGTGCATGCCAATATAATCTCTGGCATGATTGAAAACCGAATAAAGCAGCAAGCCTCGTATACTTTTGCACTGGAGTTTTTGCTTTTATTAGCTTTAGGCATCTTTTTATCTCTTATTTTCCCCAGACTGTCCCCCTTTTATACCAGTCTCACGGCCTTGATCATAATTGCGCTTTTAATAGCGGGCAACCTGTATGCATGGCAATCATTAAATCTGGTACTGCCTCTCACCAATTCCCTGTTATTAGTCATTGCTCTGTTTGGTTTTCATATGTCTTATGGCTTTTTTGCCGAATCACATAACAAAAGACAGATTACCCGTTTATTTGGCCAGTATGTACCGCCAGAACTGGTCGATGAACTGAGTCATTATCCTGAAGAACTATCACTAGACGGTGAAACACGCGAAATGTCAGTGCTTTTTAGTGATGTGCGTAGCTTCACTACCATTTCTGAAAACCTCAACCCTAAAGAACTGACACGGTTTATTAATGGCTTTCTGACGCCGATGACCCGCATTATTCATCAGAATCGCGGCACTATTGATAAATACATGGGTGATGCCATTATGGCCTTCTGGGGCGCACCGTTAACAGATGAAGAACACGCCCGACACACGCTCATCGCCGGCATGGAGATGATCGAAGAAATGAAGACGCTGAGCGCATCATTCAGGGAAAAGAACTGGCCTGAAATTAAAATTGGTGTCGGTATTAACAGTGGACCAATGAATGTTGGCAATATGGGCTCAGAGTTTCGTATGGCGTATACGGTGCTCGGTGATACCGTCAACCTTGGCTCCAGACTTGAAGGCCTGACAAAGAACTATGGCGTTGATATCATCGTCAGTGAATACACCAAAGACCTGGTACCTGAATTTGAATACCGTTTTCTGGATAAGGTCAGGGTCAAAGGCAAAGACCAGCCTGTGACCATCTATGAACCACTGGGCTTAAACACGGAAATCTCAGCAGAAACATTCTCAGAGTTAAAACAGCACCGGCAAGCAATAGATAGCTTTCTGTCCCAGCAATGGACACTGGCCGATCAGTTATTTACAGCACTGACACAACAGCACCCTGAGCGAGCAATCTATCAAATATACCTCGATAGAATTCAGGTATATACGGACAACCCTCCGAAGCAGAACTGGGACGGTGCTTTTACCCACACCAGTAAATAATTATAAGCCGGGAAAGAAGGGTCACAAACTGTTCTCTCAGGCGCTTCTGGCTTGCTGTCAGCTAACTTTATGCTATAAATATAATTCAGGCCAATAACAACGTGATGACAGATATGCTTCAGGAAAAACGGCGCAAAGACTACGATGTTACCAACAGCGTCAAAGTGACATCGGCAAACAGTGTCTGTTTAAGCGTGCGCGAAATTTTTTGCAGCCTTTATGCAGCAGAGAAATTCTCACCGGTACAGCAAAGCTTTGAAGACTTTGAAAGACTGTTTGAAGGTGAGTTTGAAGGCTACCAGGCCTGTGATACCTTTTACCATGACAAGCAACATACGCTTGATATGACCTTAGCGCTTGCTCGCCTGATTGAAGGCTATCAACAGCTGCATAAAAAAGAAGATCAACTCAGTGCAGACTATGTTGTCATCGGCCTGATCACTGCACTCTACCATGATTCCGGTTATATTCGCGAAACGGACGACCCGACGATTAATGGCTCTGTTTATACTAAAGTCCATATTACAAGAAGCGCCCGGTTTTTATCAAACTACCTGCCCATGATAGGCCTGAATGGCTACGTTGATATTGCAAAGAACATAGTTCACTATACCGGCTACGAAATTAAGCCTTCAGATATTAAATTACCCGACAAAAAACTTCATACTATTGGTCACATGCTCGGCTCCGCCGACTTAATTGCACAAATGTCTGATCGCTGTTATCTGGAAAAATGTCGCGACCGACTTTACCCCGAATTTGTGCTTGGAAATGTCGCCGAAACACGTCAGGATGACGGCACTACGACCTTACTGTACTCATCCGGCAACAATTTACTTGAGAAGACGCCCGCATTTTATCATCTGGAAATAAACAGCCGGCTCAATGACCTGTTTAACGGCGTTTATCAGTATGCCGAACAGCACTTTGGTGATAGCAATCATTATATTGACACCCTGGAGACAAACATGTGCCATCTCGATAATTTAATCCATGATGGCAATCTTGATAAACTCAGCAGAATCCCACTGGTAAATAACGGCACAGTTTTTGTTAATACGACAAATTCAGAAGAAATAAAAAAGCTGAAAATAAAATAAGCCGTCAGATAGAATAGATGCCATTGAGGTTTCTTAAATGGCCTTTATAATCCATACCGTATCCAAATACATAACGGTCAGGCACATCCAGAGCACTAAAATCCGCTACAATATTCTTATTCCGCCGAGTGTGCTGCTTGGTAACCAAAACAGATGAACGAACGCTGGCAGCACCCTGCTCCTTACAAAAGTTCACAATAGCATCTAGCGTATGCCCCTCATCCAGAATATCATCCAGCACAATGACGACTTTATTTTTCAGATCAGTCTGCGGATAGACCTTCCACTCCAGTTCAAAACCAGCGGTTGTATTTCTGTAACGGGTAGCATGAATATAATCAATAACGACTGGTGTTGTAATTAATGGCAATAACTGGCCGGCATAGATCAAGCCCCCGTTCATGACAGGCAGCATAACAGGCGCCTCACTATCTTCGGCTATCGTCTGCAGAAAAAGGTTAATTTTTCTGGCTTGCTCAGCGAGTGCCTGTTTAATTTGAGCGTCACTGAAAACAAGTTCGGCCTGACGCAGACATTTGTTTAATTCATTTAAAAGCATAAATTCAGAAAGGCCCGACTTAATAGGTAAAGGTTACGGTAGAATCATCCATTGCTTCACCGATTACATAGGCGCCGCCAACTGTTTCATCCACTTCTTTAATGAAATCATTGCCCCATATTTCCAGCGTGGGCGTACAGACTTTGAACGAAACGCCGGCGGCATGAGCATCTTTAATAATGTCGTAAAGTGTTTTTTCCTTTTGCCCGGGAATAATTATTTTTTCAGAAAACCCGTTTAGTGCGAGTTCACAGGTTCGACCAGTGAAAATCACTTCCACATCGTATTCCATAGCAGCAGCCACCGTAGCCTGAAAAAACGGCGGGCCTAACTCCATAGGATTGGCCGGGTTGGTATTTACGAGCACAAGAATCAGTTTATCCGCCATAGCAGTTCTCCGGTTATCATTATTATTTACAGCATTGGCTCTGTGTTTTGTGTGTCCAGATGAATGGTTGAGGTCGGGAAAGCCACTTCCGCACCGCGGTGCTCAACAATTTCAAGTATTTTTAACAGCACATCCTGTTTAATCTGGTGAAAACGCACCCATTCCGTGGTTTTAGTAAAGGTGTAAATGAAAAAATCCAGCGACGAGGGTGCGAACTGGTTAAAATTTACAATTAAGGTTTGTGTATTATCGATCTCGCTGTGCTGCTCAAGCATTTTTCTGACATCATCAATAATGAGCGGCATTCTTTTCGCATCATCGTAGCGGATTCCGACTGTCTCATAGATGCGACGATTAGACATTCTCGACGGATTTTCTACCGCAATATTTGAGAAAATAGAATTAGGTACATAGAGCGGCCTTTTGTCAAAGGTTCTTATGGTTGTAAGACGCCAGCCAATATTTTCAACCGTGCCTTCAATGTTGCGGTCATTAGAGCGAATCCAGTCGCCGATTGTAAAGGGCCTATCAAGATAAATAATCAGGCCGCCAAAAAAATTAGCCAGTAAGTCCTTGGCCGCAAAACCGATAGCCACACCACCGATGCCGCCAAAGGCAAGTACGCCGGAAATACTGAAGCCAAGTGTTTGCAGAGCAACCAGACTGCCGGTAATAATGGCTGAGGCCCGTAATAATTTACTCACCGCTTCGACAGTCGCGGTTTCATATTTATTTTTTCCCTGCTCGTCTTCGCTGCGTTTGAATACCGCTTCAACCTGCCGGGTCAGCCTAAGCAGAAATAGTGTCAGGATTAAAATCACTCCGACATATTGCATCGGTTCAACTAACTCAAAGATAGGGGCTTTATTCTCATATTGAATAACATCAACAGCAAGAATCAAACCCAGCAGCCATATCATCCAGCTTAAAGGCTTTTGTGCTGCCAACAGGAAGGCATCATCCCACGGGTTATTGGTTTTCAGCAGCCGCAGGTGCAGTTTATTTAGAAAACGTTTCTGTAGAAAGTTGGTCGTTAATGTCACCAAAACAATCACAAAAACATATATCACCCAGGTGTCTTTTGTAACCGTCCAGGATAAGACATTACTCCATAACTCATTCATTTTTTATACACCCAGTTCCCGTTCAGGGGAATCGGCCAATGGTTTGATTAGTTCCACAGTATGCTGCCACTCCTGCGTATTTTGTAATTCATGGCGCTTGAACTTTACATGACCATGCATACGTACAAGCCTTATCGCCGAGGCCATATTGTTATAGTCACCGATACCTTCGAGCACTTCTTTAGCTTCTTGAGTGTGATTGCACACCAATACCATATCACAGCCAGCATTCAGTGCCTGTTTCGCTCTGTCTACATAACTGCCGGCCGGGGCTGCCGCTTCCATGCTCAGGTCATCACTGAAAACAACACCCTCAAAACCCAGCTGCTGGCGTAAAATCTGCTGTACCCAGCGCTGTGAATAGCCCGCGGCTTTGTCATCGACCTGGGGGTAGATAACATGGGCCGGCATAATCGCGGCCAGGCCATAACCGATCATGCGCTCGAAGGGAACGGCATCTTCCATCATGATATCTGCCAGTGAACGATGATCAACCGGGTGAGCCACATGCGAGTCTTCTTTAACTGAACCATGGCCGGGAAAATGTTTTCCGGTGGCGGCCATGCCGGCTCTCTTCATTCCCAGCATGAATTCGTGCGCCAGCGTTGAGATGATATCGACCGAAGAATCAAAAGCACGATCACCAATAACGCCGCTGACACCATGGCCAAGATCCAGTACCGGCGCAAAACTAAAATCAATACCGACTGACAAGCATTCAGCGGCCATTAGCCAGCCGGTTTTTTCTGCCAAAATGCGTGCTTTCTGTTTATCCTGATGATAGATATGGCCCAAAGCAGCCATCGCCGGCAATCGGGTAAAACCCTCTCGAAAACGCTGCACCCGCCCGCCTTCATGATCAACCGCGATTAATAAATGTGGCTCACGCAGCTGATGTATTTCTGCTGTCAGCGACTCAATCTGCTCTATCGACTCAAAGTTTCTGGTGAAAAGAATGACACCGCCTGTATTGGGGTGTAAAAGCATGTCTCTTTCAGCTGGCGTTATTTCTGTACCGGCTAAGTCAATCATTACTGGGCCAAGCGTCATAAAATACCTGTTATTTATTTTTATTGTTCATCATTGCTTTTAAATCAGCAAATGGGTTACCCGTGGCCACTTCTACCGGTGTGTCCTGATGAAGACTATAACCATCACCTCTGACCAGATCAGCAAAACGGGAGTGTTCGTTATCGTGACAATATGTACATAATAGCTCCCAGTTGCTGCCATCCTCAGGGTTATCATCATGATCGTGATTGCGGTGATGCACGGTTAATTCAACAAGGTTCTGGCGGTTAAACTCACGTTCACAGCGGCCACAAATCCAGGCATACATCTTTAATGCTTTGGCACGATAGTCTTGTTCCCGGCTTTTCCTGTTTTTAAGCGCTTCAGCAACAACCTTGTCCAGTTTGTCTTTATTAATGGATGTTTTTTTAACGGGCATTCAAATTACCTTTTTAGCGTTGCGGCTTATTATAACATTTGCTAATGCATTGGCTAATAAGCCTGTCATTTGTATGATAATGCCAGTCATATCATTAATTCAATATGAATGTTTAAGCGGTTGATCAATGCCGCAAAAACCTAACAATGCATCAAACTGCTTTTCGAAGCCGGCAAAGCCATGATCGCCTCCGGTTTCAAGAATCATTTGTGAGCCGGCAAACTTATCACGGGCCTGTGTATAATCGAGTACTTCATCGCCTGTTTGCAACATCAACATGAAGCGTTCAGGCTTGCTTATTTTATCGATATCAAGACTTCTGAGCTGGGCTATATGCTCTGTAGCCAGATAATACTCTTCTCCGGTGTAATGATTAACATTGTGTCCGATATAATCCCGTAGTAGTTCATAAGGCTTTACTGCGGGATTAATTAATACAGCCGGACGCTGATAATGTTCTGCCAGCCAGGTTGCATAATAGCCGCCCAACGAACTGCCTATAAAGACCAGTTTATTAGCTAGCTGCTGCTCTGCCAGTTTCTTCAGTTCTGAGATCGCATCATCGGGATAAGGAGACAGGCAGGGAATGATGATCTCATTCTCAAGCCCCAGGCGTTTCATCTGTGTAAACAGCAGGCGCGCCTTATGCGATGAAGCTGAACTGTTAAAACCATGGATATAAAGAATCATGAACGTTGACGTATAAACGGCATCAGCTGATGCGGTGTTAGTTTTGCTGAAAAATCAGCGCTACCGCATGCACCGAGATACCCTCTTCTCTGCCGGTATAGCCCAGTTGTTCGGTGGTGGTTGCTTTAACATTAATTTGCCCAACCGGAACAGCAAAATCCTCGGCCAGATTATTTCTCATCCGAGTGATATGTGCTGACATTTTCGGTGCCTGGGCAATAATGGTGACATCGAGGTTGCCAAGCTGATAATGATGCTGCGTGAGTAATGAGATCACATGACGCAATAACTGGCGGCTATCGATGTTGTTATACTGGACATCAGTATCCGGAAAATGCTGGCCAATATCGCCCAATGCAGCCGCCCCTAAAAGGGCATCGCAGACCGCATGCAGCAACACATCGCCATCTGAGTGAGCTTTGAATTGTTGCTGATAGGGTATGCTCACTCCGGCCATAACAATATGATTTCCAGGCTCAAAGGCATGCACATCAAAACCATGACCGATACGAAAAGCATGAGCATTATTCATTTTTCTGAGCCCTGAGGTACATTTTTGCCAGCTTTAAATCAGGTGGCCGGGTAATTTTAATATTATCTTCAGAGCCTTCAAGCAGCAAGGGCTGCAAGCCCATATATTCAATCGCTGATGACTCATCGGTCATCATATAACCCGATTTTATGGCTTCATCTATGGCCTGCTTTAACATCTCCAATGGAAACATTTGCGGCGTCAGTGCATGCCATAAGCCATTACGGTCGACCGTTTCAGCAACCGTCTGATCCGCCGCCTGACGTTTCATGGTATCTCTTACAGGTAGCGCTAACAGCCCGCCAACAGCATGGTCATGCAGCCTCGCTATTAACAAGTCAATATCACTGTGGCGCAAACAAGGCCTGGCGGCATCGTGGACCAGAACCCAGTCATGTTTGCCAACACCCATCTCCTCGCTGGCAGACATTGCCGATAACTCTTGCAGTGCATTTAACACCGAATGGCAACGCTCTGCACCACCTTTAACCCGGATAACAGGCTTTGTCGTGTTTAATTGTACAGCTGGCCAGTACGCATCATGCTCGCCTAAGGCGACGACAAGCCCGCTAATATTTTTGTGATCAAGCAAACGCTGGCAACTGTGTTCAATAACCATCGCATCATCCAGCGTCAGGTATTGTTTTGGGATATCACTGCCCATGCGCTTACCCACACCCGCAGCAGGTACCACAGCCCAGTAGTTAGCTGAGTCTTTATCTTCTGGTTTTTTTTTCATTACATCGGTCACGTGCATCTCACTTTTCAGATGGTGACACTATCGGAGGTGATTTTTTAGCTGCCGGCTTAATAACCTGATAAAAGGTTTCATGCTTTCTTATCATGCCCAGCTCATTCCGGGCACGTTCTTCTATGGCTTCCAGGCCCTGTTTTAAATCGTGTACTTCTGCACTCAGCGCACGGTTCCTTTCTTCCAGCTTTTTCTTTTTGACAACCGTCGCATCTATCTCATGCTGCTGGTGCATAACTTCCGGAATACCACCATCGCCGACCCAAAGCTTAAACTGCAGATACAGAAATAAAACAATGAGCAGGCTTATGATGACTTTTACCAGATTCATTAAAGCCTTTTATGAGAGGTGCTTAAATGCACTCTTTCCCGCATAGCTGCCGTTAGCACCCAGCTTTTCTTCAATACGCAATAGCTGGTTGTATTTAGCCAGACGATCAGAACGAGACAGCGAACCGGTTTTAATCTGACCAGCATTCGTGGCCACACTTAAGTCGGCAATCGTATCATCTTCAGTTTCACCTGAGCGGTGGGAAACAACGGCTGTGTAGCCATTGTCATGCGCCATCTGAATAGCATTTAATGTTTCAGTCAGCGTGCCGATCTGGTTAAATTTGATCAGGATAGAGTTTGCGATGCCTTTATCAATGCCTTCTTTAAAGATAGAGGTATTGGTAACAAACAAATCATCACCGACTAACTGGACTTTATCACCGAGTTTTTCAGTCAGTGTTTTCCAGCCAGCCCAGTCATTTTCAGCCAGCCCATCTTCAATGGTAATGATGGGGTAACGTTCAACCCAGTCCGCTAAATAATCAACAAACTCCTCTGACGTGAACACCCTGCCTTCAGAAGCGAGGTCGTACTTGCCGTCTTTATAGAACTCAGAACTGGCGCAATCAAGGCCTAAATAAATATCTTTGCCTGCGACAAAGCCGGCTTTTTCAATCGCTTCTAAAATAACTTCAATAGCTTCTTCGTTTGATGACAAGTCCGGTGCAAAACCGCCTTCGTCACCCACGGCTGTGCTCATGCCACGACCGGCAAGAACAGCTTTCAGCGTATGAAAAACTTCCGCGCCATATCGCAAGGCTTCTTTAAAACTGGGTGCGCCGACAGGCAGAATCATAAATTCCTGTATATCAACACTGTTATCGGCATGCTCACCGCCATTGATGATATTCATCATAGGAACGGGCAATACCGTGCCAGCACCTTTACCCAGGTTTTCAAATAAAGGCTTATGATTGTCAATTGCCGCTGCATGGGCCGCAGCCAGGGAAACTGCCAGCAGAGAATTGGCTCCTAAATTAGATTTAAAATCGGTACCATCTAATTCCAGCATTTTGTTATCGATAGCAGCCTGGTCATTAATATCCATGCCGATCATGGCATCACGGATCACGCCATTAACATTGGCGACGGCTTTTTCTACGCCTTTACCTAAATAACGGCCTTTGTCACCATCGCGCAATTCAATTGCTTCGCGCTCACCCGTTGATGCACCGGATGGTACGGCAGCACGACCAACAGTACCAGATGACAGCGTTACTTCTGCTTCAACTGTTGGGTTACCGCGAGAGTCGATAATTTCACGACCGTGTATTTCTGAAATTGTGGACATTTTTTCTCCGCTTATTTTTCTTCGCATTGATTTAATATAAAACTGTATCAATTTACAGCTTATATGTGTCACCCCTGTGACCCATTTTTTACAATAACTGTTCTTCGAATGGTTGAGACTTAACCACTTCATCGATGCGCTTCATCATCGACAATAATGACTCCATTTTATCCAGTGGCCAGGCATTCGGACCATCGCTTAAGGCGTTGGCTGGGTCCGGATGTGATTCCATGAACACCCCTGACAGGCCAGCCGCAACCGCCGCCCGGGCCAGCACCGGCACATGCTCACGCTGGCCGCCTGAAACACTGCCCTGGCCACCCGGCAACTGCACCGAATGGGTGGCATCAAAAACAACAGGACATCCGGTATCACGCATCACTGCCATCGAGCGCATATCTGAAACCAGATTGTTGTAACCGAAAGACACGCCGCGGTCACAAACCATGATATTTTTATTGCCCGTGGTTAAGGCTTTATCAACCACATTTTTCATATCCCAGGGTGCTAAAAACTGACCCTTTTTGATATTCACAGGTTTACCGGTAGCCGCTACTTTTAAAATAAAGTTTGTCTGACGACAGAGGAAGGCCGGTGTTTGCAGCACATCAACCACATCGGCGACTTCATCCATTGGTGTATCTTCATGCACATCCGTCAGCACCGGAACACCGATTTCATCTTTAACTTTTTGCAGGATACGAAGACCCTCTTCGATACCCAACCCCCGGAAACTATCCATTGAAGAGCGGTTTGCCTTATCAAAGGATGATTTGTAAATAAAGGGAATAGCTAGTTTGTCAGCAATGCGTTTAAGCTCTGCTGAGGTTTCCATTGCCATTTTTTCACTTTCTATGACACAGGGCCCGGCAATCAGAAAAAAGGGCTGATCAAGACCTACTTTAAAACCACATAAATCCATTAACTCATTACCTCTTTTCGTTTTTCATCACGATAGTTCATCGCGGCTTTAATATAACTGGTGAATAAAGGGTGACCATCGCGCGGATTTGAAGTGAATTCCGGATGGAACTGACAGGCAATAAACCAGGGATGGTCTGCCAGCTCAACCATCTCCACCAGCGAGCCATCTGCTGATTTACCGGAAATGACTAAACCTGCTGCCGACAGATTGTCTAAATAATGGTTATTGAATTCGTAACGATGACGGTGACGCTCAACAATGTCAGATGCACCATATACCTTTTCTGAAAGCGAGCCTTCAACAAGATGACAGCGCTGACCACCAAGACGCATGGTACCGCCCAAATCGGATGCTGCATCACGTTTTTCTATAGAGCCGTCCTGTTGCTGCCATTCAGTAATTAAACCAATCACCGGGTGCGCGGTGTCTTCATTGAATTCAGTGCTGTTTGCATCAGCCAGATTAGCCACATTTCGTGCAAACTCAACCACTGCCATTTGCATGCCAAGACAAATACCCAGATAGGGGATTTTATTTTCCCGCGCATATTTTATCGCCAGAATTTTGCCTTCAACGCCGCGGCTACCGAAGCCGCCGGGCACCTGAATCGCATCCAGACCTTCAAGTTCTGAAAAATCACCGTTTTCCAGGTTTTCAGAATCGATATAACGGATATTTACCTTGACGCGGTTTTTGATACCCGCGTGGAACAGTGATTCATTTAATGACTTATACGATTCCGTATGCTCAACGTATTTACCCACCATGCCAACTGTTACTTCAGATTCCGGGTGTTCCAGTGCTTCTACTACTTCCTGCCACTCATGGAGGTCGGCTGGTTTAACATCAAGCTGCAATTTCTTACAGACAATATCATCCAGCCCCTGATCATGTAACCATTGCGGGATCTTGTAGATATGGTCCATGTCGATGGCAGAGATGACGGCCTTTTCTTCGACGTTAGTGAAAAGCGCTATCTTTTTACGCTCGGCCTCTTGAATCAGCTGCTCTGAGCGACACAACAGAATATCCGGCTGGATACCAATCGAGCGCAATTCTTTAACGGAATGCTGGGTAGGCTTGGTTTTAATTTCACCGGCTGATGCGATATAAGGCACCAGTGTCAGGTGCATAAACAGAGCACGATCATGCCCCAGTTCAACACCCATTTGACGAATCGCTTCAATAAACGGTAAAGACTCTATATCACCGACCGTGCCGCCAATTTCGACTAAGGCGACATCAGCATCACCAGCCCCTTCAATGACATTGGCTTTTATCTGATCAGTGATATGCGGAATAATCTGTACCGTACCGCCCAGGTAATCACCCCGGCGTTCTTTTCGGATCACCGTCTCATAGACCTGACCCGCGGTAAAGTTACTCATTTTGCCGGTTTTACAGTGCACATAACGCTCGTAGTGACCTAAATCCAGATCGGTTTCAGCACCGTCTTCTGTGACGAATACTTCACCATGCTGGAAAGGACTCATGGTGCCCGGGTCAACATTGATATAAGGATCTAGTTTGAGCATCTGGATTTTCAAACCGCGTGCCTCTAAAATGGCACCCAGAGACGCTGATGCAATGCCCTTACCCAAGGAAGAGACAACACCACCGGTTATAAATATAAATCTTGTCATTTAAGAATGCTATTTCTCAGATAGGGCGACAGAGTTGCCGCAGAAAGACGGTATCATACCAAAATCTCATTTATGCCTCAATCAGTATCTACACGCTAACCAACATCGGCTGGATTGATATGAAACTATTAATCCCCGGCTTTCAGTGGAAATTCATCTTTCAAAGACAGCCAAAAATTGAATAAGCTTCTATAATATGAAACCCATACAGATAAATCCTGTTTTTACAAAATCGTTACAAATACGTAACAAAGTGGATTGAACAATTAACATGACCCCGTTACAGCGCTATCAGCAGGTTCTGACTGATAAAGATTTCCAGCCGGATGATGGTCAGAAAAGGGTCATACAGGCTTTTAATAGATTACAGCAAGACATAGAGCAAAGTGGTAAGCCACGATCATTGATCAGTGCCATTAAACAGCTCTTTGTGACACCGGCGCCCGTCAAAGGTATATATCTCTGGGGCGGCGTCGGTCGCGGCAAGACATGGTTAATGGATTTGTTTTATGAAACACTGAACATTGATAATAAATACCGTTTACATTTCCATCGTTTTATCAAAGAAATACATGAACAGCTGGATCACTACAAAGGTCAAAAAAACCCGCTGAAGTTAATTGCCAGCCAGTTTTCCAGCCAGTACCGGATATTATGTCTTGATGAGTTTCACGTCTCAGATATCACCGACGCGATGATTCTTCGTGGCTTATTAGAGGCCTTTTTCGAGAACGGCGTGACTATAATAATGACCTCCAATATAGAGCCTGATGAGCTATACCGGGACGGCCTGCAAAGGCAGCGCTTTATACCGGCGATTGCCTTAATCAAACAATTCAGTCAGATTATAAAAATTGAAGACGGCGAAGATCACCGGCTCAATACTATCCAGAAATCTGAATCATATTTATCGCCATTAAACACTACGAATCAGAAAAAACTGGAAGATTATTTTATCCAGTTAAGCCCCTGCACCCCGAAAACAAATACGCAGCTGTTTATCAACCAGCGTTCATTAGCGGCATATAAACTGGCTGATGATATTGTCTGGTTTATATTTGACCAGATATTTGACAGCCCCAGGGCCGTAGCCGATTACATCGAGCTGGCAAAACTTTTCCACACCGTTTTTATTTCTGAGATCCCCGTTTTAACAGAAAACAATGCCGATAAAACCAGGCGATTCATCCAGCTTTTGGATGAATTTTATGACCGAAACGTTAACATCATCATCAGCGCAGCCAGCTTACCGGAGAACCTTTATCAGGGCAGCAGCCTGTCATTTGAGTTTGCAAGAACCATTTCCAGACTAGAGGAAATGAAATCTGTCAATTATTTGAAAAAACCACACCTGCCATAAAAAAAGTTATCGTTATCAACGCATCAGAAGCAAACTTTCTGCTATACCATTTAATAAGTGAGGCCATGTATCAAAGCCGTGAAAAATTCCACATTCATCAATGACTATATTAACTCAATACCGATGGCGGCACTGTGCATTGATAAAAACCGGCTAATCAAAGCCTATAACAGCAAGTTCTCTCAACTGTATTGTGCCGACAACTACCCCGAAACAAACACACCTCTGGAGGAAATATTTTTTATTGCTTCAGTCAATTCCGGCCTCAGCAAAAAGCACCAGAGCTTACAGTCACATCTGAGCGAAAACAAAGAAAAAATTGAGCTTTCATTTTTAACACATAATAACAAAAGCATTGCCGTTACAGCGCAAATAAACGACATCGACATTGATATTGACGGTCTCGATCAATGCCGCCTTCTGCTGATAGAACCCTGCAACAGCTTGCAGGACTCCCATCAGCGCGCGATTTTGAGCCATGTCATTGATAAATTAGATCATGGCATTTTTATCGCCATTTTCGATGACGAAGGCAAAGGCCGTCATGGTCAGTTCATTGAAGTAAATGAGGTTTCATGCCAGCAACTGGGATATAGCCGCGATGAATTATTACAGTTAAATGCGCGCTCGATTAACCCTGCCGGCAACATAGAAACCATTAAAGCGATCGGAAGAAATATCAAACGCGATAAAAAAGCAGAGTTTAATGCTATACATGTCGCTAAAAATGGCCAACATCACTCGGTTCATGTGACGGCCAAACTCATTAACATCGATAATAAATCCTATGTCTTATCAATCTGCAACTACCTTGATAAAAGCCATCAGCAAGCTGACATTAACCAGTCACGATTTGGTCGCTTAATTGAACTTTCATGGGATGAGATTTACGTTTTTGATATCAGGACATTAAGGTTCAGTCAGGCCAACACGGGCGCACTGGATAACCTTGGATACTCAAAGCTTGAAATCAGCCAGCTTAGAATAACGGATTTACTTCAGGATATTACAGAACCTATGTTTCACAGGTTAACCGAATCATTATTCGATGCTAAAAAAGCCCAGGTTGTAATCCAGTCAGTATTCAAAAGAAAAGATAATAGCGAATACCCGGTAGAAATCAGGATCCAGCTATCACACAGTGAAGTACCGCCGGTTTATCTGGCTAATGTGCAGAATATAACAGAGCGCAAAGAAACAGAAAAAAACCTGTTGTTTCTTGCAAACCACGATCCGTTAACCGGCCTATTCAACAGAAACATGTTCATTGACAAGCTCAAAGAAAGCATCAAGCAATGCCGCCGAAGCGATTCATTAATGGCCATTATATTTCTTGACCTTGATGGCTTTAAATTTATTAACGACACCATGGGGCATGATATTGGTGACGAGCTTATCATTGAAACATCTAAACAGTTATTGCGAAGTGTCAGAGATACCGACTGTGTGGCTCGTCTTGGTGGCGATGAATTCACCGTTATTTTGAGCAACCTGAAACACATTGACGATGTGCATTGCATTGCCGAAAAAATTGTCAGTAATTTATCGACGCCCTGTGTATTAAAGGGCCATAAAATTAAAACATCCTGCAGTCTTGGTATTACCATTTACCCTTTCTCAGATTCAGACAACGCCTATTCGCTGATCAAACAGGCCGACACAGCAATGTACCAGGCAAAGGCACAGGGCAAAAACACTTATTCATTTTATACCGCGACGTTAGCTCAGCAGGCACTCAACCTGAGACACCTCGAAGATGACCTGAAACGGGCCTTTAAAAACAACGAGTTTGAGGTTTACTTTCAGTCCAAGGTTAAACTGGATAGTCGTAAAATTTATGGGGCCGAAGCTTTATTGCGCTGGCCCAATAAAAAATACCCCGATATGTCAGCCGCAGACTTTATTCCTATTTTGGAAAAGACCGATTTTATAAAAGAGGTCGATTTATGGGTATTACGAAAAACATGTGAAAACATGTCAAAATGGCTGCAAATTGCCCCCGACCTGGTCATCTCCATTAACCTGTCAGCCAAGCATTTTACTAACAGCCAGCTGGTAGAAGATATAAAAAGCATTTTGTTATCGACCAAGACCTCTGCAAAGAATCTTGAAATTGAAATTACCGAAGGGGTGCTTATCTCTAAAGCAGAAAAAGCCGATGATATGCTGAATGAACTGAAAGATATCGGCTTCAATATTTCACTTGACGATTTTGGATCAGGCTATTCATCACTTAGCTATTTAATACAACTGCCTATTAATTGCCTGAAAATCGACCGCGCCTTTGTCATGGATCTGGACTCCAACAGAGACAGCCAGGTGATTATAAAGGCCATTATCAATATGGCAAAAAGCCTTGGCTTGTCCGTGATTGCCGAAGGCATAGAATACGATTATCAGGCCGATATCCTGTCCGCTCTGGAATGCAAGCTGGGACAGGGTTATTTATTTTCCAAACCCTGCCCGGCTGATCACTTTTTCAGACAGCTGCAGTCAGATTACAAATGATGCACTTCCATTCCCAGCTCACCGAGCTGATCAATTGTGCTTGAATTAGTAATAACAGCTACCGAAGCCTCTGCCGATTTCAGGTATCGCTCTGTCACGCGCTTTAAGTCATCCATGCTGACCTTAAGTATACGCTCACGATAGGCCTGCTGCTGCTCGGCTGTTCTGCCAAATAATGCATTATGGAAAGCATGTTTAGCTTCCCCGGCCGGAGACCCCGGTTTATCGAGCGTGCCGATCACACCTAATATGGCTTCTTCCAGTAATCTCGCATCATGCTCGGTTTCCAACATCCAGGTGATGGCTTTGTCGAAATCATCGAGAGTCTCAAGCAAACGCGGGTCTCGGTAAGAATAAAAGCGAAAGGCCGCAATTGATGAATCCTGACTGGCACCGCCGCCATAGGCACCGCCATTTTCTCTAATGTGCATATGCAGGAAACCATTTCTCAAAAATCCCCCCAGCACAGATAAGGCGGCGGCATCAGCATGCTCTATCGGCACGGTTTTGTATGCCTTTGAGCAAAAATTCACTTGCGTACTGGTAACCCATAACTGTTGCACCGTGTCACAAACTTCAGCTAAAGAGAATGTCTTGAAATCAGTGGCTTTATTTTGCTGCCAGATACTGTTAGTGTCACTGATCAGTCTCTCTTTTGACTCGCTGTCGGCTATTAATAACAGCTGCCGGGGCGCATTCAAAATAACATTATGCAATGTTTTTAACTTGTCTATAAACACATCAAGACCGCTTTCCGTTTCTAGCTGCGCATCGAGCTGTTTTATATTTACAATGCCCTGCAGGCCATTTGAATTATTTGAGAAGTTTGCGACCGGGCTCATCAGACTGCTGGCAGCCGTCATAGCCAGAGTATGACCACTACCGGTCACACTTTGTTCCATGCGTGCACGTTTTTGTGCCATCAATTCCCGGATTCTGTTTTTCTCATCAAAGCTAACCGTCTCAATTGTTTTATTCATTAACTGCGTCAGCTGATCGTGTTTGTCTAACAATGCTTTACCGGTTAAAACAAAATAACCTTTTACACATTGTTCATTATCGACCTGCCCCCGCAGACTATAATAAGCCGACAAGCCGCCGGAGACAGCTGCCTGCCATGACTGGGTTTGCATATAGTCCTTACCATCTGCACCCAGCTCTGTCATCACCGAACAGTAATGCGGTAATATATTGATCAACTCATCGGCTAACTCAGGCAGATCTATGACCAGCTGCTGGTAGGCAATGCCGTTGGTGCCCTGAGAATAAAAACTCAGGGGTAAACGACAGCCTTCAACATTTTGTCCTGCAGCAATCGACATTTTTGCCGGCACATCTTCGAGCCCGACTTTAGGCAGCACATCCGGGTCATCTTCGAGCTGTTGCCTGACAGCCAGATCCTCGGCTGTCGAGATAATTTTTTGCCGTTCAGCGTCAGTCAGCCTGGCTTTCATCTCGGCCAGACGCTGTTTTTCAGCCTGCTCACGGAATAGGGCCAGCTTTGCATCGGGCTTTAAAGTCAAACGGATACGGTGCGGGTTATCCAGCAAATGTTTTCTGACAAGAGCAGGAATAAAATCAGGATTCTGTATATCCTGGCGCAACTGATCGAGTACCGGGTCAAGGTTTAAAATTTCAATCGGGTTGCCGCGATGAGTGGCGGCAGATAAACCCGCCAGTATCAGCTGCAGACCATAGGGGTAACTATCGCCACCAATTTCACGCTGACTTAATTCGAGCTGATGCAGTACCGCTTCGACATTTGCCAGCTCCACGCCGTTATCGGCGACATCATTGAGCACGCTTAAGACGATCTCCTGAAATGCCTGGGCATGCTCAGGCTGGCTGCCTTCCAGGCCACACATAAAGGCCATTTCACGATTAGAATCTTCAAGACCGCACAAAGGTGATGGCGCACTGGCAATATCACTGGTTTCCAGGGCATGCATTAAAGGTGAAGAACTGTTATCGAGCAAAACACCTGACAACAAATGCGCGCTTAACATCTCGTAAAGATCGGTGCTTTTACCCAGTAACCAGCCCATCACATGATGCGTCTTGCCCTGCTGGTCAGCATTGATTTCAGCCTCATCCAGCGCATAAGACTCTTCGATAATCAGCGGTGAAAAATACCTTTTTTCATCATCTACTTTTATCAAGTCATCCGATTTGTCGAATTGTGACAGGACGTTATTTTCAAACACAGCCTGGTGCTCTGCTGCAGAAATATTGCCATAGGTCATGAAAACAGCATTTGAAGGGTGATAATGCTTCTGGTAAAAATTCTTTAAATCATCATAACTCAGATCCGGAATATGCTCAGGCTCACCACCGCTGTTATAATGATAAGTGGTGGTCGGGAACAAATAGCGGGTAAAGAGCTGCCATAACTGACTAACCGGCGAACTCATCGCCCCTTTCATTTCATTATAGACAACGCCCTTAAAGACAAGATCGCTTGTGGCATCGTCTGCTTTTTCAAATTCAACTCGATGACCTTCCTGCAAAAAATCCAGCTCATGCAGGCGTGAGAAAAAAACGGCATCGAGGTATACATCCAACAAATTATGAAAATCTTTTTTATTTTTGCTGGCAAACGGGTACGCCGTCCAGTCACTGCTGGTAAAAGCGTTCATGAAGGTATTTAGTGAGCGTCTGATCATCATAAAAAACGGGTCACGAACCGGGTAGTGTTCACTGCCACATAATGCCGTGTGTTCGAGAATATGGGCAACGCCTCTTGAATCCATTGGCACCGTTCGTAGTGCCACTAAAAAAACGTTTTCATCATTATCGGCATTTAAGTGATAATGCATAGCCCCTGTTTTTATATGCTCATATTGTTCGACTGTCAGATTAAGCGACTCAATGCTCTGTGCACCGAGGCTTTTAAATGCTGTGTTTGAATTCATTTTATTGGCCATTATTTAGTTGTACCCGTTAATGATATCTTAAATACTTTTTCATCAATTCTATCCAAGCCCTGCTGACTGAACTGAGACGATATTTTTAATAAATCGGCACTGTCAATCAGCTGAATCGTGTCAGGCGCAGAGTAATATTGAACAATTTCAGACTCTGCTACTGAAAAAGGCGGTCCTTGCATAGCCGACTGCTGATACTCCATACTGATCAAAAGCATCTCCGCCTTTGTGGCTAGGCTCGCAAGGTGTTTGCAATAAGCGCCTCGCATCGTTTCAGGTAATGCAATTAACGCTGCGCGGTCAAATATAGCCGTTATTGGGCCCAGCAGGTCTTTGCTTAGGTCAAAAAAATCACCCTGGAAAATAGTCATGTTGCAGGCTTTAAATAACTTCAGTTTGCCTTTTGTACTGGTTTCATATTCTATCTCTTGCTCTGCAAAAAACGCTTCAACTGCCAGCTGGCTCAGTTCAACACCGACAACCTCACAGCCCTGCTGCCTTAACCAGACCAGATCGGCCGATTTACCACAAAGCGGTACAAAAACACGGTTGTTAGCGCCGTTATCGAGCAGCGGCCAGTATTTAACAAGATAAGGATTTACCTGCTGCTGATGAAAACCCGTTTGTTTATTTTGCCAGCGCTCAAGCCAGAATTCGTTATGCATGACATTGTTCACTATGGTGCAATTATTGACCCGGTTTCCAGACGCCAAAAGCCTCTTCTTTGGGTTTAATATCCTCTTGCATTTGCTCAAACACCTGAAGGCTAAATTCAGCCAGCTGCTTCATCACTTCTCTTTTATCGAACCGCGCATCGGTTAAGGTGGCGATAACATAACCGACAGAAGCGGCCATATATTGCACGGCTACCAGGTCATCGGCGGCAGCAGCATCGTGTTGCTGAACAGTTTTTTTAAGATCTTCGATTAATGCATCAGATAACTGAATACCACTCATTAATTTGTTCCTAAATAGTAATTATAATAATATGAATTATGCGTCAAACTGAGGCATTACAAAACCAGCCAATAACAGGGTTTATTGTAATTAACGGAATCATTAATCATGTATAAGATCTGCTTTTTTGTACCACCTGACTATGCAGAGCAAGTAAAAACCGCCTTATTTTCAGCCGGTGCCGGTAAAATCGGTGATTATGACCAGTGTTGCTGGCAAACGACAGGCAAGGGTCAGTTCATGGCCTTAGACCAGAGCAAACCCTTCATTGGTGAGCATGGGCAGCTAGCTGTCATCGAGGAACTTAAAGTTGAGCTGGTTTGTGACCAGCTCTTTATTAAATCTGCGATTGCCGCACTAAAAGCCTCACACCCTTATGAGGAACCCGCTTATGACGTTTATAAGCTGGAAGACTTTTAGACAAGCCGCTAGCGAACTATGCCGCGCTCACTGGCATCGATAAAGTCGACCATTGTTTTTACTTCATCAAAACCTTCTATCAGCTGATCTAGATCAGCCTGGATCTCATCGCGTTTTTTCCGCCCTTTGACAATAAGCTTAAAGGTTTTATGCAAGGCACGTATAGTATCCGCCTCAAAGCCGCGCCGTTTCAGTCCGTTTTTATTGATGCCATACGCTTGTGCATGATTGCCGGCCACAATAACAAACGGCGGCACATCACGGTTTATAATGGTGCCCAGACCGGAGAAACTGTGTTCACCAATATGGGTAAACTGATGCACCGAAGTAAAACCGCCGAGTATTGCCTGATCACCGACATGCACATGACCGGCCAGTGAAGCGGCATTGGCGAAAATAATCTTGTTACCAACCTGACAGTCGTGCGCCACATGGGCATACGCCATAAACAGGTTATCGCTGCCAATTTTAGTCAGTCCACCACCGTCAGGTGTACCACGGTTAAAGGTAACGTATTCACGGATAGTGTTTCTGTCGCCCACTTCCAGTCTGGTCGGTTCGCCATCATATTTTAAATCCTGTGGCGCCTCTCCGATTGAAGCAAACTGGTAAATACGGTTATCCTTTCCAATCTTAG
The DNA here is from genome assembly GCA_029882395.1 of Gammaproteobacteria bacterium. Classification (GTDB taxonomy): domain Bacteria; phylum Pseudomonadota; class Gammaproteobacteria; order SZUA-229; family SZUA-229; genus JAUVDT01. The sequence continues at coordinate 44,574 of JAOUKT010000006.1, read as the reverse complement.
CGGGCCCGTTGATCACAACATGCGGTCCAATCCAGGTTCCTGAATCGATTTCCACATCAGCACCGATAATGCTGTAAGGCCCAATCTCAACATCATCAGCAATTTTTGCTGATGAATCAATAATGGCGGTTTCATGTATCACTGGTTTTTATCTCTCGCTGCACCCATTAACGTTGCAGAAGCTGCCAGTTGATCATCGACATAAGCTTCTGCTTCAAACTTCCAGATTCCTCTCTTTTCTTTTAGCAGCTTCACTTTTAAATGCAACTGATCACCGGGAACAACCTGCTTTTTAAAACGGGCGTTATCGATGCCGACAAAAAGATAGAGGTTATCTTCACCCGGTTTTTGCTCCATTGACTGAAATGCCAGAATACCCGTGGCCTGAGCCAGTGCTTCGAGAATCAGTACGCCCGGCATGACCGGATACTCAGGGAAGTGTCCCTGAAAGAAGGGTTCATTCATCGACACATTTTTATAGGCATGCAGATAATCGTTGTCTTTGTAATCAACAACACGATCTATCAGTAAAAAAGGGTAACGATGTGGTAAAAACTTCATTACTTCATATATATTTAATTCTTTCAAGGACCACTCTCCTGTAACTGTTTAATTTGACTCAGCCAATAATTAAGACTTGTTTTCCAATTTATGCAAGCGTCTGGACATGACATCCAGCTGCTTAAATCTAACGCTGTTTTTACGCCAGCTAGCGGTGTCTTCAAAGGCAGTGCCTGAAGAATAGCTGCCGGGTTTTTTAATCGACTTTGTAATCAGTGACATGGCCGTTATATGAACATGATCAACCAATTCAATATGGCCGACGATGGTACACATGCCTGCAATCGTGCAATGCTTGCCAATCACGGCGCTGCCCGCAACCCCGGAACAGCCGGCTATTGCGGTGTGCTCACCGATCCGCACGTTATGGGCGATTTGTATCTGGTTATCGAGTTTAACGCCGTTGCCGATAATGGTGTCATCAATAGCGCCTCTGTCGATGGTCGTCGAGGCGCCGACTTCTACGTCATCGCCCAGTCGAACACCACCGGTTTGCGGCACCTTTATCCATTCTCCCGCATCATTGGCAAAACCAAAACCATCAGCACCAATAACCGCTGACGAATGAATAATATTTCGCTGACCAATGACACAGTCATGATAAATTGAAACATTTGCATTGATACGCGTAGAGCGCCCTACTTTTGAAGCCTTGCCGATATAAATGCCGGCAGCAAGATAACAATCAGCTTCAATAACCACATCGGCTTCAATCACAGTATTCGGGCCAATATAACAACCCGGGCCAATTTTTGCTGATTCGTGAATCACTGCACTGGCATGGGTTTCAGATGCCGGCATATCAGCCGGTGTAATCAGCGCAGCTACTCTGGCATAAGTCGCATAGGGGTTATGACTGATTAAGGCCGCCGCTTTATAACCCTGAGCCAGCTCCTCACTGAGAATAACCGCCGAGGCATGACAATCACCAAGATGCTTTTTATACCTGGGGTCGGCAAAAAAGCTGATATCGCCCGCCTTAGCCGTTTGCACCGGCGCAACCGCCTGTATGACTAAGTCTGAAAAAGACGCATCATTTAGCCTTGCACCTGTATGTGATGCCAGCTCTGCCAGAGTGTAGTTCATACTTACTTTTCAGACTCAGAGAGCTTTTTCAGCCTTGTTAGCACTTCGTTTGTCAAATCGAACTCTTTTTTAGCATAAGCGACGCCCTCGCTGAAAATAAAGTCATAACCTTTATCCTCTGCCAGCTGGTTGAGCACTTTTTGCACCGTGAAACGGAATTCTGCCAATGCCTGGTTTCTGACATCATCGACTTCATTTTTCAGTTTCATTTCTGATTCGCGGTATTGCTGAATCGATGCCAGTATCTTCTTCTGGGTTGCCGACTTTTGTTGTTTTGACAGTATCAGGTCATCCTTTTTAAACTTTTCCTGCGATGCTTTGATTGACTCGCCGAGCTTTTTTAGCTCTTGCTGAGGTGCTGTAAACCTGTCCTGCATCTTTTTATTAATAGCTATTACCTGGGGCGCATTCTTTAAAATAGCTTCAACGCTGACCACGCCGAATTTCATATCTTTTGCCTGAGCTGTATTTGATAGCAGCAGAGTAAACAGCAAAGTTAATAATATTTTTTTCATTTTGTTTTCCATCAAAATTATCGTTAATAAAATAATACTAAAAGAATGAACCTATACTGAACTGAAAGGTTTCTGTTTCATCAGTTAACTCAGGCGATATAGCTTTTGCCCAGCTAAAGCGCAAAGGCCCTATCGGTGCCAGCCAGACATAAGATATACCGATAGCATCCTTGAGTTCAAAAAAGGCATGATTCAGGCTGGTCTCTTCTCTGTCGAAGACATTGCCGGCGTCATAAAACATGCTCATTCTGACAGAAGCTGGCGGAGTTTCCATAAATGGTACGGGGAATATCCACTCAACACCACCAATAATGCTCAAATCACCACCGACCGAGCTGCTGACATCAGCATCATAAGGGCCCAGGGAGTTTGTTCTGTAACCGCGCACCGAGCGCAAGCCGCCTGCAAAAAAGCGCTCGAAGAAAGGTAATTCATCCGTTTCTCCGTAACCATCACCCAGCCCTAGCTGGCCACGTAACATCAGCGCATGCTGGTTACCAAGATTAAAGAAGAACTTTGACTGATGCTGTATTTTATAATAGCTAATATCACCGCCCGGAACCGTCATGCTCAGGGAGACCGAATGAATCAGGCCTTTATCGGCAAACACCGTGCGGTTCCTGGTATCGTGTGAAAAGCTGCTTTGTAATGTCAGGTTTTCGAAAGAGCTGCCATAAGTATCAACATAATCGACAAACTCCTGCGCCACATTTGAGCTGGCCAGCGTAATATCTATTGCCTCGATGCCGTAGCCAAAACTAAAGCGGTCATATTCTGAAACAGGAACGCCATAGCGGACACGAATCTTGGCGGTATCAATAAGGTAATTACTGATCAACTCTTCACTTGCGTCACGTTTTCTGTAATTGACTTCAAAGCTACGGCTGATGCCGTCGACCGTATGATAAGGATCGGTGTGCGTCATGCTATACACAGTATTGGCATCACTGGTATTAATCGCCAGACTTAAGCTCTGCCCGGTACCGAACAAGTTATCCTGTGTCAGGCTGGTTCCAAAAACAACACCTTCAACCTGGGAAAATGCAGCCGAGATATTAAAACTGCCGGACAGCCGCTCTACCGTTTTTATATCAATATCAACCTGGTCATCGGTTCCGTGAACAGGTGTTGTCTTCAGCTCCACCGTCTCAACAAATTTAAGCCGCTGCAAACGAATTTTAGAGCGGTTTAATGCCGTTGTATTTAACGGCGCACCTTCCATAAGCCGCATTTCACGTCTCAGAACAGCATCTGTACTCTTATCATTACCTGAAAAAGTGATGTTACGTACATAGGCCTTTTTGCCTGGCTGCACGACATAGGTCAGTTTAACTGTTTTAGTTTCATTGTTTTGCTCAGGCACTACGTTTACCCGTGCAAAGGCATAACCTTCGTCACCTAACTTCTTAGTGATAGCGGTTTTAGATGCCACCATGACAGCATTGGAAAAAACATCACCGGTTTTGAGCAATATTTTTTCTCTGATCTCTTGCTCAGAAAATACATAGTCCCCGGCCAGATCCAGCTTCTCGACATGAAACTTCTCTCCCTCATCAACATTTATAGTGATAAAGATATCTTTTTTATCGGCTGAAATACTCACCTGGGTCGAGGTAATTTTAAAATTGATGTAACCGCGGTTTTGGTAATAGGACTTAAGTACTTCGAGGTCACCGGTTAAAACCGGACGCGAATACTGGTCACCTTCAAAATCTATTCCGATCACAGTTTCCGGCTGCTCAAGCGTAAAACCATCCAGCAGCTGTTCATCTGTGAAAATAGTATTGCCAACAATATTGATTTGTTTTATCAGTGCCGGCAGGCCTTCGGATATTTTTATGTCGATATTGACCCTGTTATCATCAAGCTCTTCGACTTTTGTTTTTATCTTTACACCATATTTTCCGTGCGAAAAATAAACCTGTCGTAAGTTCTGCTCCAGTACTTTTACTAAAGAACGGTGATAAACCCGTCCCGGTTTAATGCCTATCTGATCCAGTGCTTCTTTAAGCTGCTCATCATCGACATCTTCATTGCCATCAAAATTAACTTCGGTAATAGCCGGGCGCTCGGTAACATTAACAATGATTTTATTGCCATCTCGGTCGAGCTCTATTTTTGAGAAAAAGCCGGTTTTATATAATTCATGCAAAACACGAGACGAGTCACCGGTATCAAACTGACTGCCAGTTTGCACGGGCAGATATGTCAGTACTGTGCCCTGGTCAATTCGCTCAAGGCCATTAATAATTATCTCCGATACTTTGAAGGTTTCTGCTTGTACCAATGAGGCACTTAATACTGAAAATAAAAGAACTAATATATTTTTTTTAATTAACATCAGGAAAATATTCGTTGTATATCGTTAAAAATAGCTACTGACATTAACATCAATAGCAACATCATACCCAGTTGCTGACCATACTGTTGTGCCTTATCTGAGAGCGGTTTACCTTTGATAAACTCAAGCAAATAATACAGCAAGTGTCCGCCATCGAGTACGGGCACAGGCAACAGATTTAAAACACCGAGACTAACTGAAATAACAGCCAGAAAACTTAAAAACTGTACCAGACCAATACTTGCCGTTTCACCTGCAAATTTTGCAATCGTCAGTGGCCCGCTGATATTTTCCAGCGCTGCGTCACCGATCAGCATGCTGCCTAAAACTTTCAGTGTTAATACAGACATTGACCAGGTTTTTTCAGCCGCCACAACAAATGCAGGAAGTACGGCATATTCTTCGGTGGTATACAGCTTTTCGATAACTGATTCAGGCCGTAGCAAATACACGCCAATGTAACCCTCGTCCTGGCCTTCACTGTTTTTGCGCACAGCAGGCGTTATATCAATCTTTTTTTCTGCGCCGTTGCGCAACAGTGTCAGTGTGATTGTTTTTCCGGGGCTGGATGAAATCAACTTAACCGTCTCGGACCAGGACTCTACTTTACTATCGTTAACCGCGAGAATTAAATCATTGGCTTCAATACCGGCTTTTTCAGCAACGCTAGCTGCAACCGTCTGGCCGATCGCAGGAGGAATAACTGGCATCCAAAGATTAAAGCCCATTTTTTCGATTGGGTCACCTTCGACATTTAGTATTTTTTTATCGCCAATTTGTAGTAGCCGAACAGCTTCTGTATTATTCCGGTCAATCACGGAAATTTTGATGCGCTCACCAGAAATAGCCGCGTCCATCATCGCCAGTCTGAATCCCGTCATGGTGACAATGTCTTTATCATTAACCTGTTTGACTATATCTTCCGACTTAAAGCCCGCTTGAGCCGCCATGCTCTGTGCAGGGGGTTCTGCCAGAATCGGTTGAAATGCAGATGTGCCCAGAACGAATACAGACCAGTAAAGTATGATCGCCAATAAAAAGTTAGCCAGTGGCCCGGCCACTACAATCGCTGTTCTAACCGCCAGCGACTGGGTATTAAAAGCCCGGTGTTTTTCATCTTCGCCAACCTCTTCTACTCTTTCATCCAGCATTTTGACGTAACCACCCAGCGGGATAGCAGCGAGCACAAACTCTACTTCATCCTGATGCTGGCCGACTTTTCTTTTATAGGTGTAAAATGCTTTTCCAAAGCCGACTGAAAAGCGCTGAACTTTAACGCCGAGCTTTAAGGCTACCCAAAAATGACCAAATTCGTGAAAAGTGACCAGCACGCCTATGGCAACAATAAAAAACAGTAAATTGTTTAAAAAATCAGCCATTAGTTAACCCTACCATTACGTAATACCATCTCTTTTGCATGTAAACGTGCTTGCTGATCGGCTTTTAATACCTGCTCAAGATTCGTTGCCTCATCAATAGCCACAGCAGTCAATGACGACTCTATGATCTGCGGGATTTGTAAAAAACCAATCTTTTCATTTAAAAATGCATCAACTGCTATTTCATTAGCTGCATTGAGCACAGTGGTCGCCGTGCCGCCGCGCGCCATCGCTTCATAAGCTAAGCGCAAACAGGCAAAGCGTTGCATATCAGGTTTTTCAAATTCAAAGTTTGCGACCTCAAAAATATCCAGAGGTTCCACACCGGAATCAATTCTTTCTGGCCAGGCCATTGCATGTGCAATCGGTGTTCTCATATCGGGATTACCTAGCTGTGCCAGTACCGAGCCATCTTTGTACGATACCATTGAATGAATAATACTTTGCGGGTGAATAACAACCTGAATCATATCGGCAGTTGTATCAAACAACCAGCAGGCCTCAATGACTTCCAGGCCTTTATTCATCATGGTGGCCGAATCGACAGAGATCTTTTGACCCATTACCCAGTTAGGGTGCGCCACCGCTTGAGCCGGTGTCACCGTATTTAACTGATCCAGCGCCTGGGTTCTGAACGGCCCCCCGGAAGCCGTCAGCAATATCTTATTAACACCTACATGGGCCAGGCCTTCTGAATAATTCTCAGGCATGCACTGAAAAATAGCATTATGCTCACTGTCTATAGGCAGCAACGTCGCGCCATTTGCACGCACCTCTTCCATGAACAAATGCCCGGACATCACCAGCGCTTCTTTATTGGCCAGCAATATTTTCTTGCCGGCTCTTGCGGCTGCCAGTGTCGGCAGCAAGCCGGCCGCACCGACAATTGCTGCCATGACGGTATCAATTTCATCTAATGCAGCCACTGTTTCAAGACCCTCAGTACCTGACAGCACAGAAATTTCAAGACCAGCTTTTTTTAGTTTTTCAGCTAATTGTGCTGCCGAATTTTCATCAACCATTGCAGCATATTGCGGATGAAACTGAAGGCACTGCTGATACAGTTTTTCTACCTGGGAGTTTGCTGTTAATGCCACCACCTGGTATTGCTCATGACGAGAAATGACATCAAGTGTGCTTTCACCAATCGTGCCGGTAGATCCTAAAATGGTCAGCTTTACACTTTGCATCGACTCAGACCAGCAAGCTATCGAGATGGTAGATATAAAGTGTTGCGACAGCGAACAAACTCATGGTTGCTGTCAAGCTGTCTATTCTGTCCAGCACACCACCATGGCCCGGCAGGATCTTACCGCTGTCTTTAACGGATGCCTGTCTTTTTAGCAGGCTTTCGAACAGGTCACCTGCAACAGAAAATACCGTGAGCACAAACGTCATCAGTAACGTTAACAGTAAAGCCGTAGAGTTCAGTTTGAAATAAAAGACACTGACCAATAAACTGTAAACCAGCGTTAAGAGCATGGCGCCATAGAAACCTTCGCGTGTTTTCCCAGGGCTCAGAACAACAGCCAGTTTGTTTTTCCCAAACTGTCTGCCAGCAAAATAAGCACCAATATCCGCAACCCAGACCATGCTCATTCCAAACAACAGCCACTCCGGGTTAAAGCGATGCAGCATCCACATTGCAATCATGGCAGGGATAACCACCACCACGCCGAGTATAAGTTTAATGCCCGACAAACGGGAATGTGTCGCAACTGATTTTACCCGTGAGAGGTAGATGACAGCCGCCAACCAGAATACAACGGTGATGAATTGCAGTTTAATCAGCAGCTTCATATCAATCTGACTAAGCGACCAGAAAGTCATCGCCAGCACCAGACCATACATTACCTTGACAGCGACTGTTCTCGCTTTGGCAAGCCCGGCCCACTCCCAGCCAGCAATCGCTGCGATCACAATTAATGCATACAGTATGCTGTCTGATGGCTGAGTCAGTACAAACCAGATGGCAGCAATTGCTAATGGAATACCGGTGAGTAATCTTAACGCCAACATTTATTTAACCTCATTAGTTTGCAGTGACTGCAGTTCTTCTTCAAGCTGTTCACCGGTGCGTCCAAAACGACGCTGGCGGCTCGAAAACCACTGCAATGCCTTTAAAAACTCATCGCCATTAAAATCCGGCCAGAGCACATCAGTAAAATAAAGCTCGCTATAGGCACACTGCCAGAGCAAGAAATTACTGATACGGTGCTCACCACCGGTACGAATAAACAAATCCACTGCCGGTAAATCAGCAAGAGACAGATAATCTGAAAACAGTGTTTCTTCGATATTGGCCGGCGATACAGAGCCCGACTCTACGTCAAGCAGCATGTTTTTTGCCGCCTCAACAATATCCCAGCGACCGCCGTAATTCATTGCAATATTAAGATTAAGAAAAGTATTATCTTTGGTAGCTGACTCCGCATCAAGAAGAGAAGCTGACAGCTTTTCAGAAAAAACAGAACGGTCACCGATAAAACGCAGACTCACACCGGCCTGTTTTAACTCGGGCAGATACTTTTTGATGGAACTGACAAACAAGTCCATTAATATAGAGACTTCGCGTTCAGGCCGGTTCCAGTTTTCACTACTGAAAGCAAATACCGTTAAGCATTTGACGCCGGCTTCTGAAGCGGACTCTATAATATACTTTAAAGCACCGACCCCTGCTTTGTGTCCGGCTGCTCTGGGCATCAATCGCTTTTTTGCCCAGCGCCCGTTACCATCCATGACTATAGCAACATGAGCAGGCAAAACAGTAAACTGACTTTCAGGCTGTTGTTTTTTGTTAGACATATTACTGATTTACGATCAATGTAAGGAACAAAAACCTGACAACTTAAATATCCATCAGTTCTTTTTCTTTTTCAGACAAGATCACTTCAATGTCAGCAATCGCTTTATCAGTGAGCTTCTGAATCAGTTCCTGGCCACGGCGTTCGTCATCTTCAGATATCTCTTTTTCTTTCTGGTATTCTTTTAAATCCGAATTGGCATCGCGACGAATATTACGAATCGCAATACGCGCATGCTCGGCTTCAGCCTTTACCACTTTTACCAGATCACGGCGGCGCTCTTCAGTCAAAGGCGGCAGAGGCACACGGATCGTTGTGCCAGCCGTTGACGGATTCAAACCCAGATCGGAGTTCATAATGGCTTTTTCAACTGCTTTCACCATGTCTTTTTCCCATGGCGAAACCATTAATGTACGGGCATCTTCGGTGCTGACTTTTGCCACCTGGTTAAGCGGTGTCTCACTACCATAATAATCAACCGTCACCTGATCCAGCAAGCTGGGGTGTGCTCGTCCCGTTCTGATTTTAACCAGGTCATTTTTGAATGACTCAACACTCTTGGCCATACGTGACGAAGCATCGTCTTTTACATCATCTATCATTACGAGTCTCCAAGCACTACAGATGTACCAATGTTAGCGTCAACAACCGCTCGCGGCATTTCACCTGCAGTATTTAAATTAAATATTCTTAATGGCATCTTATGTTCCTGACATAAAATGACAGCCGTCGCATCCATTACCTGTAACTTACGGCTTAAAACTTCATCATAAGTCAGGCTGGTAAACTTTTTAGCATCAGGGTTTGTAACAGGGTCAGCATCATATACACCATCTACCTTGGTGGCCTTCATTAACACATCGGCTTCAATTTCAATGGCGCGCAAACTACCGGCGCTATCGGTTGTAAAATAAGGGTTACCTGTACCGGCTGCGAAAATAGTAACCGTGCCATTTTCAAGATGCTCAATGGCTTTTTTCTGCACGTATTGCTCACACACCTGGTTCATTTGAAGAGCTGACATGACAACCGCTTTGACACCTGTTTTAGATAGCGCATCTTGCATAGCCAGTGAATTCATCACCGTTGCCAGCATGCCCATGTGGTCAGCCGTGACACGGTCCATACCCGACTGAGCCAGACCGGCTCCACGGAAAATATTGCCACCACCGATGACAATGCCGATTTCAACACCAGAGGCGACGACCTGTTTAATTTCGCTGGCAACACGACTGATAATAACCGGATCAATACCGTAGTCCTGCTCACCCATCAGGGCTTCACCACTGAGTTTCAGCAGGGCTCTCTTGTACATTGGTTTTGATTCTGACATGAAAAACTGATCCTCTGGCAAGCGCTTAATAATATTGCGCTAATAATATCAGAAAATGAAGACCTACATAACAAAACCGGGAACTAAGTTCCCGGTTTTAAGTGCTTTCTTAAGAGTTGATTTGCGCCATCACTTCAGCGGCAAAGTCTTCCGTTTTCTTCTCGATCCCCTCGCCGACTCCGAGCCGAACAAATGAATGAACCGTTGCACCTTTTTCTTTCAGTAACTGACCAACCGTTTTATCCGAGTCTTTAATAAACGGCTGACCCACGAGCGTGATTTCAGCCAGGTACTTACGGATACGACCACCAATCATTTTTTCGATGATTTCAGCCGGCTTGCCACTTTCTTCTGCCTGAGCGATCAGGATTGCTTTTTCTTTTTCAAGCATTTCAGCCGGTACCTGCTCTTCACTGACACAAGTCGGGTTTGTAGCAGCAATATGCATCGCGATATCTTTCAGTAACTCGTCATCACCGCCTTCAATATCAACAACCACACCAATACGACTGCCGTGCTTGTATGAACCCATTTTACCCGTTGCTTCAATACGCTGAAAACGACGAACCTGAATGTTTTCACCGATCTTAGTCACCATGTTTTTACGCGTAGTTTCAATTGAATCCGCGCCATCAGTAACCGGCATTTCACTCAAAGCAGCCACATCGGCAGGTGAATTAGCTAAAACCTGCTTGGTTACGTTTGCCGTAAACTCAGCAAACTCAGCACCGCCGCTTACAAAATCGGTTTCACAGTTAACTTCAACGATAGCCGCTGTTTTTCCATCAGCCGACAGCTCAATACCCACCAGACCTTCAGCAGCAACGCGATCTGCTTTTTTATCAGCTTTCGCCAGGCCAGATTTACGCATCGCTTCAATAGCCGCATCCATATCACCATCAACTTCAGTCAATGCCTTTTTACATTCCATCATACCTGAGCCCGTACGCTCACGTAGCTCTTTAACCATAGCAGCAGTAATCTGCATGATACCCACCTCGTTTAGAATTTGTTAAACCTTCACCACCTTATTAATAAAGGTGGTGAATAAAAGTATTATTTAAGAAAGCAAAGCGGCTTTAGCTGGCTTTTTTGTCTTCATCAACTTCAACATACTCATCTTTAGCCGCCGCATTTGAAATAGAAGAAGCACGACCTTCGATGATAGCGTCAGCTGCGCCCTGTACATATAATTTGATTGCTTTAATCGCATCATCATTACCGGGAATCACGTAATCAACACCATCAGGGATATTGTTGGTATCAACCACACCGATGACAGGGATACCCAGGCGCTTGGCTTCTTTAATAGCGATGCTTTCATAACCCACATCAATAACAAATACAGCGCTAGGTACGCCACCCATATCTTTAATACCACCCAGACTACGATCCAGCTTTTCCATTTCACGAGTCATGGTTAAGGCTTCTTTTTTGATCATGCGCTCGAATGAGCCGTCTGTTGACATTTTTTCAAGCTCTTTAAGACGCTTGATAGACTGTTTAACAGTCTGGAAGTTAGTCAACATACCACCTAACCAGCGGTGGTTAACATAAGGCATTGAACAACGATCTGCTTCTTCTTTAATAACACCGCGAGCAGCGCGTTTAGTACCAACAAACAGGATTTTGCCCTGATCTGATGCCAACTTACCGATGAAATTCATCGCATCGTTGTACATTGGAAGGGTTTTTTCCAGGTTGATAATGTGAATTTTACTGCGGGCACCAAAAATGTAGTTAGCCATTTTAGGTTTCCAGTAGCGAGTCTGGTGACCGAAATGGACACCCGCTTCTAACATTTGACGCATAGTTACTTTAGACATAAATACTCCGATTAGGGTTTCGCCTCCATATATCCCATATAAAAAACCAGATTAAACTTGTTGTAAAACAAATATTTAAACGGCACCCATTTATATGTGACGATATATGTGCGGATTTAAAAAATACTCATAAAAGATCACAGACTTCTTACAAAATGCTATGATTATGAGCTTGGTTTGCATATAAACGCGGCGGATTTATACCATAAGCGTCTTATTAACTCAACAAATATGTATTTTTTTCAAAACTAAAGTACGCTAAGTATAGGAAATCTAAGGTAAAACTGAATTCATGGCTGTCAACATTAAATCCCCCGAAGAAATAGAAAAAATGCGCGTGGCTGGCAAACTGGCCGCTGATGTACTGGAAATGATCGCGCCCTATGTCAAACCCGGTGTCACCACTAATGAACTTGACCGAATCTGCCATCAATACATTGTCGAAGAGCAACAGGCCATACCCGCGCCATTAAACTACCACGGTTTTCCTAAATCAATCTGCACGTCTACCAACCACCAGGTCTGTCACGGCATTCCTTCTGATAAAAAACTCAAAAAAGGCGATATTGTTAACATCGATATCACTGTCATCAAAGATGGCTACCATGGAGACACCAGCAAGATGTTTTATGTCGGAGAAGTGCCGATCAAAGCCAGGCGGGTTTCTGAAATTTCCCGCGAATGCCTGGTATTGGGCATTAAACTGGTAAAACCCGGTACCACGCTGGGTGATATTGGTGCCGCCATCCAACAACACGCTGAAGCCAATAACTGCTCTATCGTACGGGAGTATTGCGGCCACGGTATTGGTGCACAATTCCATGAAGAACCCCAGGTACTGCATTACGGCAAAGCAGGCACCGGTCTGGTACTTGAAGAAGGCATGACCTTCACCATTGAACCGATGGTGAATATCGGCAAACGCGAGGTAAAGGTACTGCCCGACGAATGGACCGTGATTACTCGTGACCGAAGCTTATCAGCGCAGTGGGAACACACCCTTTTAGTCACCGCCGATGGTTATGAAGTGCTGACCCTGCGCTCTGATGAAAATATCTAACGATAAAGCCGCTGCTGCCAGCAGCAGCAATAAAACCAGGCTCACTGACCACAAGCCTTAATAATCAACCATGACACAGTATTTAATGAAAAACAAATACCAGCTGGAAGCTACATTAGAAAAAAAATTGCGCTCTGTTGCCGACTGCAAGCAGAAGATCAAACAACAGCCTGCATCGGCATTGAATACACTAAAACAAACAGTCGCCGATGGTCAGCAACTACTAAAAACACACTTCCAGCAACACCACAATGCCTATCAGGTCGTCTTTGGACGAAGCCTGCTCGTTGATTTAGTCATTCAGCAGGTCGCCGAACTTAAATTCGGACCGGCCCTGCAAAAACTATCCATTATTGCCACAGGCGGTTATGGACGAGGCGAACTGCACCCCCATTCTGATGTCGATCTGATGATCTTGTTGGCAGATGAGCACAACGAACAATATAACGAACTGATTGAGCAGTTTTTAATGCTGCTGTGGGATATCAAACTGGAAATCGGCCACAGCGTCCGAACCATCAATGAATGCAACGACGAAGCCTCTAAAGATATCACGGTTATTACCAATATAACCGAATCAAGGTTAATCACCGGTTGCCAGTCGCTGTACTCTCAAATGCTGGAAATCACCTCAACAAAAAATATCTGGGACAGCAAGCTGTTCTTTGAAGGCAAACTCAACGAACAGCACGCCCGTCATATAAAGTTTGAAAGCTCTGCTTTCAAACTAGAGCCCAATATCAAAGAAAGCCGCGGCGGTTTACGTGACATTCAAATGATTGGATGGGTCGCAAAAAGACACTTTGGTGCTAACTCATTGTCCGAACTGATCAATCATGGTTTTCTCACGGCCGAAGAATTTGAACTACTGGAAGCAGGCACCAAATTGCTCTGGGAAATCAGGACCAGCCTGCATTACCTCACAGGAAGACGGGAAGACCGGCTTTTGTTTGATTTTCAGCGCGAACTTGCTCTCGAATATGGTTACGAAGATGGCCCCAACAACCTGGCAATCGAAAGTTTTATGCAGCGTTATTACCGCACAGTAATTGAGCTTGGCCGTTTAAACGAAATGCTTTTGCAGTTATTAAAAGAAGCGATTTTATTTTCAAACCAAAGCACAGAACCTCAAATTATTAACACCCGCTTTCAAATTATCCATGGTTATATCAGCGCCCGGCACAAGGATATTTTTATCCATGAACCAACGGCATTACTGGAAATCTTTTTATTACTGGAACTGAATCAGGAAATACTCGGCGTGCGCGCTGAAACCATACGCCTGATTCGAGAAAACCTGCATTTAATAGATAAAGACTTTCTGCAGTTAGAAAAAGCTAAAAAAATATTCATGAATATCATTAGCGCTCCGGAAGGTGTCACACACGAACTTCGTCGCATGAACCGCTACGGCATACTGGCAGCCTATGTGCCTGCGTTTGAAAAAATTGTCGGTCGCATGCAGTATGACTTATTCCATGCTTACACCGTAGATGAGCACACTCTTTCCGTGGTGCGAAACTTAAGACGATTTTCAGCCGCTGAATTTTTGCACGAATACCCGTTATGCAGCGCTGTTTTTAATCACATAGAAAAACCAGAACTGCTTTATCTCGCCGGCCTGTTTCATGACATTGCCAAAGGTCGCGGCGGCGATCATTCTGAACTCGGCGCTGTCGATGCCAGGGCGTTTTGTCTGCAGCACAACCTGCATGAATCCGATTCTGAACTGGTATCATGGCTGGTTAAAAATCACCTTGTCATGTCGGTCACAGCGCAACGAAAAGACATCAGCGATCCTGACGTGATTAACAACTTCGCGGAAAATGTCGGCAATCAGAAACAGTTAGATTACCTCTACCTGTTAACGGTAGCCGACATTCGCGGCACCAACCCAACCACCTGGAATAGCTGGAAAGACAGCTTGCTGGCAGAGCTTTATAATAAGACATCTGTTGTATTGCGCCTGGGTATACAAACATCAGTCGCTATCGAAAAAAGCATCCGCCAGTCTCAGCAAAGCAGCCTGAATATACTGGCTAAGAAAGGTTGCACACCGGAACAAACTGAAGCAATCTGGCGGCACTTCAGCGGGGAATATTTCCTGCGTTATACCCCCGATGAAATTGCACGGCATATCTTAATGGTATTAAAAGCCGATAAAAACAAGCTGCCCGTCATCAGTTTAGTACCTCAGACTGATAAGGGTACGATTGAAATCAGCATTTACATGAAAAATATTGATGGCCAGTTTGCAAGAACCACTTCTGCTCTTGATCAACTGAGCCTGAACATCGTAGACGCCTTTATTATGACAACCGATGAAGATGTTAATACGCTGGATATCTTTCAGGCATTGTATGAAGAAAGTGACCCCTCCAGCATCGCTGACAGGCTTAAAGAGATCCAGGAAAAATTAGAAACATTATTGCTTAAGAATGACATTGCAGCGGTTAAGCCCTCACAAATCACACACAGAATTAATAAACACTTTTCTGTACCCACACAAGTCAGCTTCTATCAGGAACCGGCCAAAAACCGCTCGATCATTGAAATCATTTCCTCTGACAAACCGGGATTACTCGCCAGAATTAGCCGCGCATTTGTCGATAACAAGATTCAGGTCCATAACGCCAAAATATCAACCATGGGTGAAAAAGCAGACGATTTATTCCATATCACAGATTTAAATAATCAGCCCATCACCGCAACCGATCAACAAGACGCTATTACCAAAAGCCTTATTTCTTACCTTGATGAGTCATAATTGCAGCAATCAGAGTCTTTTTAGTCTCATTCTGACCATATTCAGCTACAAAATAGCTGAATTATGCCAATATTGCGTCTAAACTCTTTAATTATCAACCTACTAACTCAATAACCTAATGCCAGATAACAAATAACGTTATTAAAAGTGCAACTAATGAAACAAAGGCAACTTCAGATGAATAAACTGATTTTAACATTAATCAGCGGTTTACTTTTTACACTGTGCGGTAATGCACTGGCGGAGAACAAAGCCATTGATGCAGTGGTCATCATTGACAGCTCCGGCAGCATGAAAAAAACTGACCCCAACAGCCTTAGAAAACCTGCGGCAAAATTATTTATCTCATTGCTGAGCGAAGCTGATCGAGTCAGCATTATGAGCTTCAGTGATAACGGTTACCCTATCACCTATTTAAACACACTCAATAATGATAAAAACTTGCAGCGCACACTGAATGCAACCGACAAAGTATCAACCAAAGGCATTCACACAAACATTCATGCGGCCATTGAACGCGGCTATAAAATACTGTCCAGAAACAAATCCGACAATGACCAGGTCATCATCTTGCTATCTGACGGAAAAATGGATGTCGGCAATGACAAAAAATCAAATGATCTATCAAGGCGACTGCTCGAAGAAACCATACCTAAATTAAATGCAAATAATATCAAAGTCTATTCCATTGCATTTACAGAAGGCTCGGACAGAGACCTTTTAACAACATTAGCAGAAAGAACGGAAGGGTTTTGTAAAGTTGCCACCAACGATAAAGATCTGCACCTTGCATTTACCAGCATCTTTGAAGAAAGCAAACAGCCCGACATGCTGCCGCTATCTGAAAACAAATTCTTAGCCGATAAAAGCATCCGGGAAATCACCATTGTTGCTAACAAAGCAGCAACGGACAGCAAAATTTTTCTAGAAGACCCGGCCCAGACACGGTTTGATGCGTCAGTTACTGATAAAAATATAAAATGGTTTATCTCAGACACGTTTGACATGATCACCATCAAGAAACCGATGGCAGGTGAATGGAAAATATTATTCAGTGACAACAACAATAAAGCCTACATTGTGGCTGACATGAAAATGCAGTCTAAATTCGATTTCGTAGATGAAAACAATACCAGCAAGCTGCAGGCCCAGGCCTGGCTGGAAAAAGATGAAAAAACAGTCACCGAATCGGCCATATTAGATTCAATAGAAGCTAAAATTGAATTATCCACTCCATCCGAACAAACAATAGCCGCACCGATGGGAATGATTATTAACGAAGAAAGTCTGTCGGGACTGTTTCTCGCCAGCCATACTCCTAAAGAAAAAGGCACTTATTTCGCAACGATTACTCTTAAAAGCCAGACCTTTGAACGCCAGAAGACATTTTCATTCGCATCCAAAGGTATAGCAGAAGTAAAAGAGACGGCCGTTACCCCAGTAGCCAATGAAACACCGGCCGAACCTGCTGTTGAAGAAGCGATTAAAAAACCAGCAGCTGAAAAAACACCGGCTGTTGAAACCGCTGAAGAAGAAGATGATTTTCTTTTTTCCATGCTGATATTTATGGCTGTCAATGTGCTTATTATAATCATTGCACTCGCAATATTTCTGATTATTAAAATTAAAAAATCAAAACAAGCTGCCAAAAACGAAGACGATGATGAGTAACTAATAATGAATATTTCTTTGCTGACAGGACTTGTCATTGTTGAATCTTTTGCCATATTGCTGCTCATCATTGTCTATTTGATGCGCAAACATAAAAAACTTAAGAAAGCCTTTGATGATTTACGTGCTTCATTATCAAAAAATTTCTTTTTTGATCTGCTAAAAAAAGAAATTATCAAAACCGACAGACACACCACCACATTAGATGACAATGAATTAGAGCTGTCCGAAGACCAGGACAAAGACAACTCATCCAAGGAAACAAAGATCCGCAGCATGCTAAAATTTCGCTCCAGCTATCTTAATGCAGAAATCAATGCTTTTGAGGAGAGCGCCGGTAACAAAGAACTGTTTTGGCACCACCTTTCTGAAAACATTAACAAGCTTATGCCAAAAAACCGTGCCGGAGGCAGCGGAAGTGATGGGGTCGATTTGGATATCGCACCTCCTGACCCCAATGAGTACCTTGAAGAAATTCTGCGAGAAATGCAGGAAAAGCTCGACAAGTCTGTTGAATCCAATGTGACACTGCAGGCCATGCTCGACTCTCTGCTTAGCGATGAGAAACTTGCACCAGACCAGGTTGAGATAATAAAAAATGCTCAGGCCGATTACCACAACCTCAATGAAAACATATCCGACCTTGAAAACAAGCTGCGTAAACACCTGGACTTTGGCGAGAACTATGAGGCCAGGCAAGCTACTCTTGTCGACAGTGAAAAGTCGTTTTTTGTTGAGAAAAAATCACACAAGGTCAATACTGAAGTCAACAAACTTAAAGACATTATATATGGTCAGGGCTCAAAAATTAATGCCTTATTAAAATCTCTCAGAGAGGGTAATACTGATATGACAGAGAATAGCCTTCTGCAAAAGCAGCTGGAAGAGCTAGTCGAGTCACAAAAAGAAACCAGTATGTGCATTGAAGTTCTTGAAATGGAAAACCAGCGACTGATGGAAGAGCTTGAGTCTATTCACGGCGCAAACAACATGGCTGTTGATATTGATGGCGTAAGAGTAAGCGACATGAACCCTGACCAGTTGCGTAACAAAATCAGCGAACTCGAGTTATTAATAGAAGACAAAGATATCGAGTACGAAAAACTCAACAAAGAACTTGAATCACTACAGACAGAATTTATGGCTGCTTATCAAAGAGATGCCGAATAGTTATAAAACCAAACTTTTATAAAACAATATGTTAAAATTTTGACCATTTTTCATATTACGGTAACACAATACAATGTCGAGCACGCTGGAACTTACTAAAGACTTGATTGCACGCCAGTCTGTCACACCTGAAGACGCCGGCTGCCAGCAACTGATGGCAGAGCGCCTGAAAAAAATTGGCTTTGAGATTACTCATCTAAAAAGTAACGGTGTCACCAACTTATGGGCCCGTCTGGGTACTGAGGCGCCTTTATTTGCATTTGCAGGACATACTGACGTTGTCCCTACCGGCCCCGCTGAAAAATGGACATTCCCGCCTTTTGAACCCACTGAACACCAAGGTCACTTATATGGCAGGGGCACCGCCGATATGAAAGGCAGCCTGGCGGCAATGATAACAGCAAGCGAGACATTTATTGCCCGCTACGGTCAGCCTAAAGGTTCGATTGCTTTTCTTATTACCAGTGATGAAGAAGGCCCTGCAACTGATGGCACTGTCCGTGTTTTAGAACACATCGCATCGAGCGGCGAAAAAATTGACTGGTGCCTTGTAGGCGAACCATCAAGTACCAGCAAACTGGGTGATGTTGTAAAAAACGGCCGGCGGGGCTCGCTCTCTGCCACTTTGACGATAATGGGTAAACAAGGCCATGTTGCCTACCCTCATCTTGCTCAAAATCCGGTTCATATCGCTATGCCGGTTTTAGATGAGCTAACCAACACAGAATGGGATAAAGGCAATTCATCATTTCCTGCTACAACCTTTCAGATCTCGAATCTGCATTCAGGAACCGGTGCCACCAATGTAATACCCGGCGAAATTGAAGTGTTATTTAATTTTCGTTTTTCCACCGAACTCAATGAAGAGTCAATCAAACAACGTGTCACCTCCATTCTCGATCGCCACAAAATAAACTATGAGATAGAATGGAATTTATCCGGTAATCCATTTCTAACCGACCAGGGCCAGCTAGTTGAAGCAACAAAGACAGCAATAAAATCAGTCACTGGATACGACACAGAGCTGTCAACAGCAGGCGGCACTTCAGACGGTCGTTTTATAGCACCTACTGGCGCACAGGTTATAGAGCTTGGGCCACTGAACAAAAGCATTCATCAAATTGATGAAAACGTTTCTATAGCTGACCTTGAGCAACTTTCTGTCATTTACGCAGAAATTCTGAAAAACTTACTGACCTGAGTATTTGTGCCTCTACTATCACTGGCAGGGGCCACATACCAGGGTGACAAAAAAGGAAAAATACAATGAACCTGGAAAAAGTGATCTTTAGTTTCTTTATGATTCTGGCTCTTACTCTGAATTTCGGTTTTTTTTACGGCGATGTGCACAATCCTGATCACCACAATATCTATGAGCTCTACGCGGTGATTGTTATCAACCTGATCGCAACCATATTGAAATTTGGTGACCGCTCCCAGCTTGGCGCCATGCTTTTGGCAACCAGCCTGGTGGCAAACGTACAGCTCATATCTGCTGCTGTCGTCTGGGCTGTCGCCTCGCATATGCAAGCGGCCGGCGTCACCGAAGCCACTATGGCTACCATCGTCTCATTAAGCGGTGGCGCGGTACTGGCCAACATCATCTCTGTTATCTTGCTGGTTCTGGAATCATCCTATCTGAGACATTAGCCAGGGAATTTTATCAACCGTCAATACAATCAAAAAAGATAATGCCATGAACCCTGTTACATCAATCATTTTAAGGCAGATGCGGGCACCGCTAATTGTTATTGTAACGGTGTTTAGTATCGCGATACTCGGTATGGTATTAATACCCGGAGTTGATGACCAGGGCCAGGTCTGGAGAATGGATTTTTTCCATGCCTTATATTTTGTCAGTTTCACCGCAACAACGATTGGCTTTGGTGAAATTCCTTACCCGCTAACTGATGCGCAGCGACTCTGGGCATTAATCACGATATTTTTCAGCGTATTTGGCTGGTTTTATGCCATCAGTAAAATTGTTTCTCTGATACAGACACCCCTCTTCAAGAAAGCGGTTATCCATTCAAACTTTAAACACAGTTTAAGCCAAATTAATAAAAAGTTTTATCTCATCTGTGGTTACGGAGAGACCGGCCAGGATCTGGTCAACAGGCTGGTGAAAAAAGCCATCAACTGTGTTGTTATTGATAACAACCAGCATGCTATTGAAGAACTCGAAGTTCAGGACTATATTTTTTATGTGCCAGGTCTTGAAGCCGATGCAACAACACCCAGTCAGCTCGAATATGCCGGCTTATCACACCCTCTCTGCAAAGGCGTTATTGCAATAACAAATTCCGACAGCTGTAATTTGAAAATCGCAATCACAGCCAAACTATTACACCCGGAAACACCGGTAATCTGCCGTTCAGAACATACCGATTTTGAAGAAAACATGAGGTCATTTAATACCGACCACACTGTTAATCCTTATGATACCTTTGCCCACAATTTTGCCATGGCCATGAAATCCTCCTCATTACATTTATTAAATGAGTGGCTGACCGGGGTACCCGACACCTCTTTAGACCGGCCTATTACATTCTCAGAAGGTCACTGGATTTTATGTGGCTACGGGCGTTTAGGTCAGAGAATTTATAAAACCCTCAGAGAAAATCATCACAGTGTTACCATTATTGATACCGTTGCTGAACTAAGAGACGAGTTTTACCGCAATAACCCGGGAGATGATACACAATTTATCATAGGTACCGGTACCGATGTCGCAACCCTTAAACAAGCCGGTGTGGTTGATGCCGTCGGACTGATAGCCGGATCAAATAACGACTCAAACAACCTTTCAGCCATCATGACCGCTCAAATGTATAATGCCGATCTGGTTGTTGTAGCCCGCCAAAACGAAATGATGAATAAACAACTGTTTCAAGCTTCACTTGCCGATATCATTATGCACCCGAGCGAAATCGTTGCACGACGGATAAGAACCCTGCTGACTAATCCACTGCTGATAGACTTCCTTGAAGAATGCTACAAACAGAGTAATGAATGGATCAATATCACCATTAGCAGATTAAGCGGCGCCATCAGTGAAGTCAAGCCTCACTGCTGGACCAGCAGACTGACTAAAACAGGCTCGCCAGCAGTCTTTGAGGCGCTCAGCAAGGGTCGCAAAATTGCGCTGAAACACCTGTTAAAAAGTCCCATACAACGACAAGAGATGATCTACTGCCTGCCATTAATGCTAGTTCGCAATAATCAAAAATTCCTGCTGCCAAATAATGACTTTGCCGTTCACGCAGATGATCAAATATTGTTTTGTGGTATAAGCCAGGCGGAACACCACATTTCACAATGCCTGCATGACATGCACACACTGAACTATGTCATGTCACTTAAAAACTCACCGGACTCACTACTAGGTCGTTATTTGCGCGGCAATACAAAACAAAAAAGAAGAAATAATGACTAAAACCGCAGTCACATATCGAACAAGCTGTAAATATGCATTTCTGATCATTTTAACCTCTTTATTCACCCTGCTGAATTTAACAGGCTGCTCAGGTTCTGGTAATGATGATAATGCATTATTAAATACCGGTGATTTCAATCAAATACTCGAAAAAGAAGAATTACGTGTTTTAATTCCGCGATCTGAAAACAATATTTACTTACCTAGAAAAGGTTTCCCCCTTGATCTTGAGCTGGATCAGATAAAAGAATTTGCAGACAAACATAATTTAAAACTTAAAAAAGTTTATGTGCCGGATTTTGACCAGCTAATATCAAAACTAATAGATGGCTATGGCGACATCATCGCAGCCAATATGACCGTCACAGCTGATCGCAAAGAATTTGTTGATTTCACTCTGCCCGTTCGCCATGTAAAGCAACAGCTAATACAGAGACAATCTGACAAACCAATAAATAAAAAATCCCTGCTCAGCAAAAAAACCATTGCCATTAAACCATCAAGCTCGTTCTGGAAAACCGCGCAAAAACTAAAAGACAGAAACCCGTCAATTAATATACTGTCGCTACAAAACCACCTTGATTTTGATGAAATACTGGATAAGCTGGCAAACAAAGAATTTGATGCCACGATTCAGGATAGCAATCTGATTGAATCAGTAAAAACTTATCGTTTTGATATCAAAAGTACACTTTATTTATCCGGAGAAGAACCGGTTGCATGGGCAATACGTCAAAACAACCCCTTGCTAAAACATGCGCTCGATCAGTATATAAAAAATGAAAAACTCAGAGAATCCGATGACAAATATCATCAGACAGATTTAAAGGACATAAAAAAACGCAAAGTCATCCGTATGATTACGCGAAACAATGCTGCGAATTACTTTCTCTACAAGGGACAGTTATTAGGCTTTGAATATGAACTGGCTCAACAATTTTCCAGAAACAACCGGCTCAATCTGGAAATCATCGTGCCACCTGACGATGAAGACATGTTTGACTGGTTGCTCCAGGGTAAAGGCGACTTCATTGCAGCTTCACTGACACCAACAAGAGAAAGATTAAATAAAGATATAAAGTTTTCTCGACACTACATAAAAACAAAACACCAGCTCGTTCAGCGTTATAATGAAGATATTATAACAGACGTAAAACAGCTTAATCACCGCACAATTGCCATACGTAGGAATAGCGCGTATCTGGAAACGATTGAAAAGATACAAAGAGACGGCATCAAACTTGATATTGAATTTGTAGAGCATGACTTAGAAACCGAGGACATCATAAACAGGGTTGCCATTGGCAAATATGATCTCACACTGGCTGACAGCCACCTGCTTGATCTGGAGTTATTATGGAGAGATGATATCCGCGCAGCTTTAACTTTAAGTGAAGAAAAAAATGTAGGCTGGGTGACCAGAAAAAACAATCCTGCATTACTCAACGCTATCAACCGATTCCACAAAAGAAACCACAAGAGTTTAGAATACAATTTATCCTACAAAAAATACTTCCAAACAGCTGCACATGCAAACCCGGAAGAAACCAGAGATACTACCAATACAAGTTTGTCACCGTATGATGACATGGTTAAAAAGTATGCAAAGAAATACGAATTTGACTGGAAATTAATAACTGCACAGATGTACCAGGAGAGCCGCTTTGACCCTGATGCAACATCCTGGGTTGGCGCACAGGGTTTGTTACAGGTTATGCCAAAAACCGGTGAAGAGTTTGGTTTTACCAACTTAAACGATCCTGAAACAGGCTTGCATGCCGGCATTAAGTATATGCAATGGGTGCAAAACCGTTTTGATCACGAGCTTCCTGTAAAAGACAGAATGTGGTTCACACTCGCCGCCTATAATGCAGGCATTGGTCATGTTCGTGATGCACGACACCTGGCACGGCGCATGGGCTGGAATGCTAACCGCTGGTTTAACAATGTCGAACGCGCCATGCTTTTGTTGCGTCTAAAAAAATACTACCGCAAAGCACGCTTTGGTTTTGTACGCGGCAGAGAGCCGGTAAAATACGTACGCAATATAAAACAGCATTATGAAGCCTATAACAAACTATTAGCAACAGATGTTGCCTCACTAAATGCAACACAATAACAGCAGGTCAAACAATGATTATAAAAAGAGCCGCTAGTGATCGTGGTGAAGCCAGCCATGGCTGGCTAAACAGCTGGCATAGTTTTTCATTTGCTAATTATTATGACCCTGCACACATGGGCGTGTCTGCACTGCGTGTTATCAATGATGACAAAGTAATTGCCGGTGCTGGTTTTGGCATGCACTCTCATCAGGATATGGAGATTATCAGCTACGTAAAAAAAGGCACAATAGAACATAAAGACAGCATGGGCAATACTGAACAACTGCCTGCAGGCGAGTTTCAGCTGATGAGTGCAGGCCATGGCATTACCCACAGTGAATATAACCCGTCATCTAGCGAAGCGCTGGAGTTTTTACAAATCTGGATACAGCCTGATGTTTATGGCATAGAACCTGGCTATCAGCAAAAGCTTTTTAAACCTGAAAACGGACTGCAGCTGATTGCCTCACCCGATGCAAGAAATGATTCACTGCTGATTCATCAGAATGCTTTTTTATATCGCATACTGCAATCAGAGCAAGCGACTGTAAAACATTCACTCAGCCCTGGCCGAACTGTTTATCTGCATGTGATAAACGGAACCATAACACATGACTCCGTTAAACTTTGCGCCGGCGATGGTGCCACTATCAACAATATCACGGATATAGCGTTACACTGTAGCCAGGCTTGCGAAGCCCTGCTTTTTGACTTACCTTAAACTGACTTATAAAGCCCTATGAATTTATTTGATGCCATACAACAACGTCGTGCGGTTAAAACATTTGATGCTGCCTGCAAAATACCAGAGCAAGATGTTAAAAAAATTCTATCAATGGCAAGACTATCGCCGACAGCATATAACCAGCAAAACTATCGTTTTGTCATCATACAAGACCCCGGTATCAGAGAAAAAATTAAAACAGCCGCTCACGGTCAGGCTCAGGTAAGTGATGCCTCATTACTGATTGTTTTATGTGCCGATACCAAAGCCTGGGAAAAAAACACCGAGCAGTACTGGTCCAATACCACGGCTGATTTACAAAAAGCCAAGCTACAGGCGATGCAGCAATATTACCTGAACCGTGAGCAAGCCCAAAGAGATGAAGCCATGAGATCCTGTGCATTGGCAGCCCAGAACATGATGCTGACAGCAAAAGCCATGCACTATGACAGCTGCCCTATGATCGGTTTTGATTTTGATGCGGTGGCAAAACTTATTCAGCTGCCTGCTGACCATGTCATCAGCATGATGCTAGCCATTGGTAAAGCATCACAGGCCGCGCTGCCACGCTTCCCACAGCTGGCTGATGAGCAGCTTATCTTTTTCGATAGCTTTTAATCGATGTAATACACATCAAAGTTCGTTATAATAAGCGCCGAATAAGTCCCCGTGGCACAACTGGATAGCGCAATCCCCTCCTAAGGGATAGGTTACAGGTTCGATTCCTGTCGGGGACGCCATTTTCACTTTATTACCATCCCGCTTTACCAAAGCTCACAGAAGCAGAATGCTGCGCATACTATCTGCGTGTCACCCTCACACGCAAGAGCGGTTCGATTCCTGTCGGGGACGCCATTTTCACTTCCGACTCCTGAATATGTGCAGGTTTTGCATTCATCGCTTATACTTTGTCTAGCAGATAACACTGCCAGGAACAGCGATACAACATCAAACACGGACTCAATATGCACAGATCTGTCATTTCACATTCATACGCAGTGGTTATAATAATGCTGTTAGCCTCATGTTCAGATTCTGCCGATACGCCGGCAAATACAAGCAGTGATGCTATCGCTCCGACATTTTCAGGTGCAAGCAGTAGCAGCTCGGTGACCTCTGCCTCCGTCAATATCAGCTGGATGCCGGGCAGTGATAACACGACGCCTGCCAACCTGATTAAATATAATATTTATAGTGCCATGAATAGCTCGGGGCAAAATTTTACAGGCCCCGAGGTCACGGTAAGCGGTTCAACCAGCGCGACAGTAACAGGATTATCGAGTGCAAATATTTATTATTTTGTGGTTCGAGCGGAAGATGAAGCCGGTAATGAGGATACTAACAATATTGAGATATCCGCGACTACCAGCAGTGTCACCGTGGTCAGCTTTGCAACAGATGTGCAGCCAATATTTAATAGCAATTGTTTAAATGGCGGCTGTCACGATGCTACGTCGCCCGCTGGCAATTTAAATCTCACGGCTGGCGCAGCATATGACGAACTGGTTGGCACTGAATTAGACGCCTGTACTACACCAGGCAATAAACGGTTAGTCACTGCCAGTGATGTTAACAACAGTTATTTAATCAATACGCTTCTGGGCACTGAATTGTGTGGATCTCTCGCCATGCCCAAGGCCGGACTTCCTCTTTCTGACAACGATATTCAGGTGATTACAAACTGGATTAATGAATCGGCATTAAATAATTAATGCTGATGCAAGCAGTGCCCGTTTTACAGGGGATGTATTCTGCAGCGTTTTATTAGAGCTCTGCGAGTTCGTTCTAATTAGCATTATTTAAACTGGTTATTTTTTTCAGGAGAGATTTTTCCAAGCTCCTCAAACTCCTGATTAGCCAGCGGTTGAAATACAACAAAAGCCGCTTTTTCGACTGTTTCAAAAGAGACTGTGCTTATATTGGGCGCATGAGTGACCAGAACCAGATTATCACTGCCGGTGTATGCGCCTATCGTCTTCGCTAGCCACTCTGTGTTTTCTTCTACTTCGTTTTCAGCAAGCCCCTCAAGCAGGGAAAGAAATGCAACGGCCTGAGCCTGGCCAAAGGCTATCTTTGCCGTATCAGTTGTGCGGCAATAAGGGCTTGATAATACCTGGCTAATGTTAACACGCATAGAGCGGAACAGCTCGCCGACCCTGGCGGCCTGAGCTTTGCCTTTTTCAGACAGCATACTTTCCTTTAAGCAGCCAGGGTCTCGCACCAAAGAATCACCGCGATCAACTGAGGCATGTCGCATCAACACCACAAGCCCGCCATCACGTAGTTTTTTCCAGATTTCATCATCAGTATCGGAAAAAGCAGACAGTGGCTGCAATGAAATAATAACAAATAACATAACAACAATATTTTTCATGTGAGAAACCCCTCTGTAGCCAACTCATTTTTTGCTGCGTCTGGTTTTCATTTCTTCTGAACGCTAAAAAGCATTAGCCAATTCACATGGCTTTTATAATCAATCGCCAGTAATATATCATTTTCTGTAAGCATAAAATACTGTATAAATTCAGCTAAAGTCGACTTGTTAATCAACAATCTGTTGCTATACTTAATAAGACTATCTCTAGCCAATACCTGCCCAGTGTTACACCTGAAGTACATACAAGCGGATCAAGAATGAAATATATTTCAATATTGCTAATCACACTCACATTAACAAGTTGCGTCAATAAAACCAGCCAGCATAACACAGCAGAAGCACACTATCGTTCAACAGCAGAGCGTGAACTAAATCGACATACGATCAGAAAAGATACTTTTCTCGGGCTTGAATTATTACACGAATTCAATGAAAGTGAATTAAATATTATTGAAGACAGAAGGAAAGACGCCGTCACGGGCGGCCAGGTCCTGACATATAAAGACAGCACTTTTGATGCAATTTCTCTTTATATTACAGACTATAAAGTCTCAAAAACCTTTGCCTTTAAAAAGTTCAAGCTTGAGTATGACGCCGATAGCTTCATGGACTTATTGATATCGAAGTCACAAAAATCATACCCTAAAGATATTTTTAACTACATCACGTCCGATAATGGCTACAGGCAACTCGGCTTTAACTGTATCAACTCGATAGAAGAATGGAAAAGCAATTATATTTCGAATATGCAGTTAAAAGCAAAAGGCTTGCCTGCCATCAACCAGAATGTTGCCTATCACCCGATCATTCACAGTTATACTATCGTAAAACTTAATCGTGATGACCACTGGGTTGTATCCATTGACCTTACCACCTCACTTTATGAAAAACACAAAATTGAAAATCCAAAACTCGACGGTGCCAATATTAATGATATTTAATTATCATAACCTTCTCAGAAAAAGCACTCGATAAGCGTTATGCACTGCGCATTTATTATTTGCAAGCTATTACGACAACTTTACATGCTTATTCCATGGCATGAGAATCAATACTCTGGCGATAAAACACGTATCAAAAAGCGTTACCATCAGTGTGCCGATTAACAAAGCCCAGTAGAATATTTGCGATGGATCAAATAACGCAATGATAACAAAAAGCGCATAGACAAACCTGACCTGTGTCGGGAATGCGACAAAACCATGTGAAATGGTAAAATGAACACATTGCACAGCGCTGATTATTATAACGGCATAAAACGCGTCCGCAATCCCGGAAAGCCCTGTCACCATTGCTATAAGCGTAACCAGCCAATACCACCACTCCAGGGATTTGATGTTTATTTTAAGTGTCATAATTTCCTCCCATAAGGTGAAAAAGATTACACTAAAACAGCACATTACTTATTGATGCTTGTCAGCTTTTACTTTAGTTAAGCTTCATTTTAAGAATAATGATATGCCTCTTTGGTGGCCAATGCTAACGCTTAAAATAATAATAATCAGTTACTTTGAATTTAAAGAAAGCCTTTCTTTGCATGCAAGAGTACTTTCAGGCAACCCCGTCTACTGTTATATTGATAAGAGCATCTTAAAATAGCTTATTTAATCTTTTATTGATGTACGCCTGCAAAGTGAAATCACTTGTTAATACTATGGCTGGTGTTGAAATAAAATTATCCGTCTGTAACAGACTAACGGGTAAGACCAGCTGAATCGGCAGAAGTGTGCATTCAGCCTCGTCAAAATCCTGTGCTTATTGCATACTTTTCTTTGAAATAGTACAGTGACTGTCTTTATTTAAGATGATTGAATTTAAACCCGGTCAACTAACAGCATTAGCATTGCTCTGTTCGTTTTATTGCCAGCCGCGTAAACACAGGTCCGATAATTTCAAAAAACACAGTTGAACTAATCACAATCGTCAGCAGCACCTGGCGGTACTCGGGAAATTGGTTCGACGCGACCAGTGCCATACCAATGGCAACACCTGCCTGTGGCAACAAAGCGGCTCCAATCCAGTTCCTGGTTACTCCTTTAACGCAGGCAAGCTGACTGCCTATTCTGGCACCAAAGTATTTACCCAGACTACGGCAGACAATATAAACAGCACCGAACAGGCCAATATCTTTCAAGCTGCTAAGATCAAGCAAGGCACCTGCCAGCACAAAAAAGATAAGCATGAACTGCCGTTCGATACCTTCGATGGCATGGAACGGATAGTCGTGATGTCTGGCAACATTTGTGATGATGATTCCAACTACCATCGATGCAATCAGATAAGAAACACCAAACCAGATTGCAAGGCCGCCACAAACAAAAACAATACCCAGAGCCTCGCTTAAAATCGGCTGACCTTTTTTTATTCTACCCGTGAGATATGCCGCTGGCAGACCAATTATCAGGCCCAGTAAAATCGCTCCGCCGATATCTCTGGCGGCAAGCATTACAAAAAAAGCATCCGCAGCATGATCATTTAATGATTTCACCACACTCATACCCATTGCAAACAGCATTAATGCCCAGATATCATCGAGCGCGACAATTGAAAGTAGCAAATGACTAAATCTGGTTTTATGCCCTGTTTCGCTTACCACATCAAGGATTGCAGCCGGGGCGGTTGCTGCCGCAATACAGCCCAACAAAATCGATATTTCAATGGATAGCCCGGCCAGTATAAGGCCAAAACTCACGATCAGCGTAGTGGCCAGCGCAGCACTGACTGATATCCATAAAACATGGCCTGCAGACTTGAGAAATGATTCTTTGCTGAGTTTTCCGCCTAGCAGAAAACCAACCATCAGCAGGGTCATGTCAGCAATAATATCAAAACGGTCAGAAAAAACCTGTGGAATCAGGTCAAAAAACTCTTTGCCGATAATCATGCCAAAGATCAGTAAAAGTGTTACCCGAGGTAAAAAAGTACGCTGTGCAAGAGTAGATAATAACAACCCAAGCAAGAGTATCACGCCTATGGTTAAAATAAATTGGGAAGATTCATTTGTCATAAATGAGCGTCCTTACTCTTTTGGGCAAGTGAACGTTTGCACGGCTGGCTTACGTGTCTAATTAATTTTACTTATATTCATAAGCTGTAGTTAATCAAACGAAAGCTACAACACACACATCTGTCAAACGCATTAGCATTAATATACCATAAGCGGATCACGAGAAAATAGCTGGCTCTGCGGCGCATTAAAATGTTTATTTATTATAGTCGCGGGACATGAACAGCCTGTTCATTGTTGACCCCGTGAGGATTTTAATGCTAAGAAAAAGCCAAAGATTAAACTGCGGACTCTGACTCTGATGCGATAACACAATTTCTGCCGCATGACTTTGCCTTGTATAAGGCCGAATCGGTACGTTTATATAAACTTTCTTTGTTATCCCTTTGTGTAAGCTGGCTGACTCCGGCACTTATGGTAATTTTATGACCGATAGCAAAGTCTGCTTTTTCCGTTAATGCCCTGTATTTTTCAGCGATTATGACTGCCTGCGACAAATTGCTTTCAGGCGCAATGATGGCAAATTCCTCCCCGCCCAGACGGAAGATATCATCAACATCACGGCCATGTTCTTTTAGCAATGTCGCAAGCTGTATCAGCACTCTATCGCCGGTGGGGTGACCAAACTCGTCATTGATGCGTTTAAAATGATCAATATCATAAAGAATTAATGAAAATGAATAATCGTAGCGTTTACTCAGTTTTATCTGTCGGTCTAAGACCTTGGAAAAATACTTTCGGTTATATAATTTCGTCAGCGGGTCGGTAATCGCGTCAACTTCAAGACTGTTATGAACGATAGTGTGAACAAGAATAATGATAGCACTGATAATACTACTGAGAATGACTAATATTAATATAATCAGGTTTCTATAATGAGAGTGTTTTTTCTCATTTATTTTCTGCACACTAAAGACAATAAAGTCTGCCTTTTGCCAGCACAGCTCGCTCTGCAAAAGCAGCTGTTCTGCACTGGCTTTGTTTATTCTGTAGTCTGAGATAAGTGACTTAAGTTCGCTCCATGAAAGTTCAAGTGCTTCATAGTTATCAATAACATTATCTTCTTGAAGATAAGATGTATTGACATCATCAATAAAATATTTCGATTTAACGTTTCTGAATGTGCTGTTAACTTCACTAATCAGTTCATCAGACTGAATCTGGTTTATTTCCCTTTTTGTAATGCGCTGAATTGAGCCGCGAATAACACCAAGGTTATTGATTGCAAAACCATCGTGTCTGAATATTTTTAACTGGTTAATGGCCAGAAAACTACCGGAGATCACGGAGAAACCGAGCAGGCATAACAATAGAATGATTTGCAAAGAGACACGCATCTCAGTTATAGACTGAAATATCTTACCGGGATGAATTGAAGATAAAATACGCACTTTACTCACTTTATCCCAAATAAATAAGTATGCAAGAAAATAAACAGCCCTTTTCAGCAATACGAATAAAATGCCTGCTCTGTGGCATGGCTAGCGATGACTTAGGGTTTAATCTGCCATAATGGCAGACGAGCCTGTTGTTTACATCAGGCTGGAAACTTATTTGTTAATAAACGCCAGAAACGCCTCTTCATCTAAAATATCAATACCCAGCTGCTCTGCTTTGGCAGCCTTTGATCCCGGGTTCTCGCCGACAACAACATAACTGGTATTCTTAGACACACTGCCGACGACTTTCGCACCTTTATCAATCAGCCGTTGTTTGGCATCATTGCGCGACATTGATGAAAGTGTACCGGTGACTACAAAGCTCAAGCCTGACAGCGTTAACTCCGATGCTTGCTTAATTTCAATCGGCGGCCAGCTGATACCCGCTTCGATGAGTTTATTAATCACCTCGATATTATGCTGCTGGCTAAAAAAAGTCACCACACGTGATGCCACCACTGGGCCGACATCATCAATGTTAATTAATTCTTCTTCACTGGCCTGCATTAAGCCCTGAATATCACCAAAGTGATTGGCCAGACTGGCGGCTGTGACTTCGCCGACTTCACGAATACCAAGAGCAAAAATAAAACGCGGCAACGTTGTTCGTTTACTTTTTTCTAATGATTCAATCAGGTTTTCTGCCGATTTTTTTGCCATGCGTTCCATGGCGACAATTTCTTCAACTTTATCTTTAAGTGAATAGAGGTCGTCAATATGATCAATTAATCTAGCATCTACCAATTGCTCTACCAGTTTATCACCCAGTCCGTCGATATCCATTGCCCGTCGTGAGGCAAAATGTTTGATACCTTCTTTACGTTGTGCATGACAGTATAGGCCGCCACTACAACGGGCTACGGCTCCCCCCTCTTCCTGCACCACATCGGAACCACATACCGGGCATGCTTTGGGTAACTCAACTTCGACGCTGCCGGCTTTTCTTTTTCCGGGCACAACAGAGGCCACCTCCGGTATCACATCGCCGGCACGGCGAATAATAACCTGATCACCCACCCTGACATCTTTTCGCCGGACCTCATCCATATTGTGCAAGGTCGCATTGCTGACTGTCACGCCGCCGACAAATACCGGCTGCAGCCTCGCAACCGGCGTTAGCGCACCGGTACGGCCCACCTGAAATTCTATGGCATTAACGCAGGTGATTTCTTCCTGCGCAGGAAATTTATGCGCGGTTGCCCAGCGCGGGGCTCTGGCAACAAAACCCAGTTGCTGCTGTAACTTGAGGTCATTGACTTTATAAACAACACCATCAATATCATAGGCTAGCGCATCGCGCTGCTGGCCAATTTTTTCATAATATTGACGACAACCATCTACCCCTTTCACAACTTCCACTTCGCTGCATAATGGCATGCCCCATTGGCCAAGTTTTTCCAGAATTTCTGAGTGTGTTGCCGGCAGCTGATAGCCTTCAACCACACCCACGGCATAACAATACATCGATAACTCGCGGCTCGCGGCTATTTTTGAATCCAGCTGTCTTAATGAGCCGGCTGCTGCATTGCGGGGATTTACAAAAGTTTTTTCACCTTTTTCACGGGCTTTATTATTCAGTTTTTCAAACACAGCTTTTGACATGAAAACTTCACCGCGTACCTCTAATAAGTCGGGGATGTCTGTGCCTGATAAGTGCAGCGGAATATTACGAATGGTTCGGGCATTTTCTGTAACTTTTTCGCCGACATTGCCATCACCACGGGTAGCAGCCTGAACTAAAATACCTTTTTCGTAAACTAAACTGATCGCCAGACCGTCGAGTTTGGGTTCTGCTGTGAACTCGATTGCCTGATCAGATTGCATGTCAATTTTCAGCCGATCCGCTACGCGTTTGTAAAAATCCTGCAGCTCCTGTTCATCAAACACATTGCCCAGTGATAACATCGGTATGCGATGTTTTACCTGACTGAACGCCGCCAGTGGTTCACCGCCTACCCGCTGAGTAGGTGAATCAATTTTTTTTAACTCAGGATGTTCTGCTTCAATTTGCTGCAGCTCCCGGAACAGGCGGTCGTATTCTGCATCCGGTATTTCAGGCGCATCGAGAACATAATACTGGTGAGAATGATGATTAAGTTGCTGTGTCAGGTACTCAATACGTTCTGACAGTTTCTTTTGTTGATTGCTCATGCTGACCGGGATGATAATGAAAAGTATGCCGCTTTATCTTTTAGCGCCTGAATATCCTGCTCTGTTAATAGCTGCTGATCAGAAGAGGTTAATTTTCCATCGAGTTCTCTTGCGAAGGTTTTAGCGCAGTTAAGAATTCGCTCAAAGCCAGCCTGGGGATCTTCTAATAACGATAGCTGTGTAAACAGAATGACGCCCGGCGTTCGCATATCTGAAATATGCTCAGGTTCAAAGTGACCTGGTTGTATCATATTGCTCATGCTAAATACGACACCGTCATCATCATAAGCATGATAGATATTCATATCACCAAATTTCAGCTGCTGATAATTGATCACGCGTAATAAGTCGGTACCACTAAAGTAGGCCGATTTTGCCTCTACATGAATCACTATCAGGTCATCTTCTGGCTCATTTGAGGTTTTATCTTCACCAGCCCTCATTTCTGGGGTAGCGGCCTCTGTATGCCCGGTTTGTTCGGAATAAGGCAGAATGTCTTCAGCACCAAAAGCCATGATGTCGGGCATGATGTCGTCAACCATTAACGTGACTGTATCAATCAGTTCATCATGCATTTCAAAATGATTGATTTCAGAAGCGATGAACTTATCGTCATATTTTACTTTCTCAGCATAAGGACCGTCATCAGCGGTATTAATGCCTGGCATTTCTTCAGCAGACAACGGCTCGGGCAAATCTAGCTGTCTGCTTTTATCATTTCTTCTTCCTATCAGATAAATAACAAAAACAACAACCAGACCAACTGCTAAAATGATCCAGCGTAAATTTTCCATTACGTTTACCTACTCTACTTCTGCCAGTTGCGCAGCTGCATCGACATCCACCGATACCAGACGAGAAACGCCCGATTCACGCATGGTGACACCACTCAGATGCTCAGCCATTTCCATGGTTGATTTATTATGAGTGATGAAAATAAACTGAACTGTATCAGACATGTGTTTAACCAGCTCACAGAAACGGCCGACATTGGCTTCATCCAGTGGCGCATCGACTTCATCGAGCATGCAAAAAGGTGCCGGGTTTAATTCAAAGATGGCAAAAACCAGTGCTACCGCCGTCAAAGCTTTTTCACCACCGGACATTAACTGAATATGCGAAATACGTTTGCCCGGAGGACGCGCCATGACAGTCACACCGGTATCCAGTAAGTCCTCGCCTGTCATTTCCAGGTATGCCTGGCCACCGCCAAACAGGCGCGGGAACATTTCCTGAATTCGGCTGTTAACATGATCGAATGTTTCTTTGAATCGATGCCGCGTTTCCTTATCGATTTTCGCTATCGCCTCTTCCAGCGTAGTCAGCGCCGAGGTTACATCATCGTTTTGTGCATCGAGATATTCTTTGCGCTTTAGCTGCTCCTGGTATTCATCAATCGCGGCCAGATTGATCGGCCCCAGTCGCTGAATGCGCTGCATCACTTCATCGGCTTTACGTTGCCAGTCCGGAATACGTGGTGCATCTTGCAGTGTTTCTAATGCCGCTTTAATCTCATCAACATTAACGTCTGACTCTTCCATCTGCTCTTTAACAGTTAAACTGCGAACACGAATTTCCTGAGCATTCATTTTGCTCTGCTCCAGAGTATTACGCACTGTCTGGCTTTTCTGCTCGTGTTCATGGCGTTTTTGTTCGAGCGCGCGCAATTCGTTTTCTATTTTACCCAAACGGCTACGGGCCTCGTTGAGTTCATTTTCAACCAATAGGCGTTTTTCCAGTAACTCGGCCAGCTCTTGCTCAAGCCCTTTAATCGGGTTATTGCCCTGTACAATAGCGGCCTGAATTTCACTGCGGCGAGTTTGCTGTTGTTCCAGCTGAACTTTCATGCGCTCGATATTTTGCTCAAGATTACGGCTCGAAGTACGCAAACCTTCAATCTTAATCGCCAGCTCATGTGCTGCTTCTCGACTGCTTCGGGCTTTTTCACGACCTTGCTGCAACACGCTTTGAGTTTGCTCGCGGCGTTTACTTAATGCTTCATGTTCCCGCGAGAGTTCATCGATCTGCGTCATTGCCTGGTTGCGCTTGAGACGAGCCGCCTCGATGCTCTGATTTTCATCCTCAACCTGCTGCCGTATTTCTGTTTCTTCCTTTAACAGGCTTTCTTCACTTTTCTTCACCTGCTCGAGGCGGGTTTCACGGGCGTTAATCTGCGCCTGTAACTCTGCGTGTTGCTGATGAATCTGGTTTTGTTCTGCCTGCAGATGCTCACGTTGCTGTTCGGTTTGTTGTAACTGTTCACGACCGGATGCAACTTGCTCTTCTACGGTATGCAGCCGCTGTTGCTGCATCTCTAACTGTTCTTTTAATGATTCGATCTCTTTTTCACGCGCGACAATGCCTGACTTAGCATCATTATCTTTGGCCAGCCGTAACCAGTTATGCCCTAACCATACACCGTCTTTAGTGATGATAGACTGGCCTTCGCTTAACTGCCCGCGCAGTGACATAGCGCTATTCAAGTCATCAGCGACGCGCACGTTATTCAGTAAATGACTCAGATCGAGGTCACTCTGGACTTTTGCAGCCAGCCATTCCGCCGGTGCAGTGGCACTTGACGATGCTGAGCTTTCAATAAAACTGATCTGCCCAGAATCAAAACTACCCAGCACCTGATTGACTGAATCCAGAGTATCAACACAAACCGCCTGAAGGTATTGGCCCAGCACGGTTTCGACTGCTGTATCCCAGCCTTCATCAACCCGTAAATGCTCAACCAGGCGGCTATTCTCAGATAGCTGCTGCCCCTCCAGCCAGGCCACGACGTTAGCATCCTGTTTACCCAGCGCCGCTTTTTGCAAGGCCTGAAGTGAAACCAGCTTAGCCTGTGTATCATTTAATTCATGGCGTGCGATATCCTGCTGCTGTTGCAAGGTGGCGTTGGTTTCGCGTACCCGGCTGAGGTCTTCCATCACGCTTTCGCGTTTTACCGACATCTCTTCTTTTATAGCAGCAACGGCGGTTAATTCTGTTCTTTGTGAGGCCAGCTTAACTTCGGATTCCGAACTGTTTAAATTTTTCTTTTGATCTTCGATGCGCTGCAAACGGGTTTGCATTTGCTGAATATGACGTTCCAGTTGCTCCATGCGGTTACGTTCTACCTGGGCAACCTGAGCCGGTTCAGCAGAACGCCGATTGTAATCTTCCCAGTCATTTTGCAGCGTATTCATCGACTCTTCTGCTTCATGCATCACCGCATTGTCGACTTCCTGCTGCTCACGGCGCATTTCCAGTTCAGGTTCTGATTCTTGTAACTGTGCTCTGGCCAGCTCTAACTGTTCCTGATCCTGCAACAACGAGCTTTCCGCTTCATTTAACGATTGCTCCAGACTCTGTAATTCCTGAACTTGCCGCTGATGCATTTCTTTTTGATGCTGAATCGACTGTTCACGCCGGGATATATCTGCACCCAGACCATAATACCGGCCCTGCACTTCATTTAATGAATCGTTGGCTTCTACCTGATGTGCCCGCTGCTCTTCAATCGTGCTTTCGGTCGAACGCAGGTCAGCTATTACGGCTTCAAGACTGGTTTCATATTCTTTAATCGTCAGTTCACGCTGATCCACTTCCCGCTGCAAATCAACCCAGCGCAGATACAGCAGCTCCGATTTTAACTGACGCTCCTGTACTTTAAATTCTTTATATCTCTCTGCGGTGCGCGACTGGCGCTGCAAATGCGACAGCTGTTTTTCAATTTCTTCGCGCAGGTCATTTAAACGATCAAGGTTTTCACGGGTGTGACGGATACGGGTTTCGGTTTCACGCCGGCGTTCTTTATATTTTGAAATACCGGCCGCTTCTTCCAGAAACACACGCAATTCTTCAGGCTTGGCATCAATCAGCCGTGAAATCATGCCCTGCTCAATAATGGCGTAACTGCGGGGACCTAAACCGGTGCCAAGGAAAAGATCCGCGACATCACGCCGGCGGCAGCGTGTGCCGTTCAGGTAATATTTAGACGTGCCATCGCGGGTCAGCGTGCGTTTAACAGAAATTTCGTTATAACCGGCAAACTCGCCTTCCAGGGTGCGGTCTGAATTATCGAATACCAGTTCTACCGATGCCATGCCAACCGGTTTGCGTGAGGCTGAACCACTAAAAATAACATCATCCATCGATGCGCCACGTAAATGCTTGGCAGATGACTCGCCCATAACCCAGCGCACCGCATCAATAGTATTCGATTTACCACAGCCATTCGGCCCGACAATCGCCCCCAGATTACTCGGCAGGTTGATCGTGGTAGAGTCAACAAAGGACTTAAACCCTGCCATTTTAATTGTACTTAAACGCATAACAAAAAATTTCCCGCATAAACCCGTCTCTGGTTTTATCCATTAAAACCGGGTCTACTTCTTATAATCAATTTCAAT
Source organism: Gammaproteobacteria bacterium (assembly GCA_029882395.1). Classification (GTDB taxonomy): domain Bacteria; phylum Pseudomonadota; class Gammaproteobacteria; order SZUA-229; family SZUA-229; genus JAUVDT01. The sequence continues at coordinate 6,428 of JAOUKT010000006.1, read as the reverse complement.
TGGTGGAATATTCGGCCTGGCTGATTAAAAAATGATCAGCAGTAGCATTGCTAGCCGCTCACTCGTTCAACAGGCGCGAAGGATTGACATTATATACGAGGCAGTGGCTTGCATGAAATTTATTTAGCATATTAGAAAAGACTTTAATTACTGTAAAATCAAACACTTGTGATATATGCCACATTTTATCGTAAATAAAAATCAGCCAATAATATGTTGTCATAAGAAAACTATTTGTATGCGCTGAAAATGCTATAATATTTTGTTTTTATCAATCAAATGAGTTCATCATGTCTAGCAAACCTTCAAAAGATCTGGAAACCTTCGACAACCCCAATCCAGGACGTGATTACACGATTCGCATCGATGTGCCTGAGTTCACCTGTCTCTGCCCAAAGACTGGCCAGCCGGATTTTGCCACCATTCACATCGAATACATTCCTTCACAAAAGTGCGTTGAATTAAAAGCACTGAAAATGTACATGTGGTCTTTTCGTGATGAAGGCGCTTTCCACGAAGCCGTAACCAATCAAATTCTGGATGACCTGGTCAAGGCCACTGAACCCAATTTTATGCGTATTAGCGCTGAGTTTTATGTTCGTGGCGGTATTTATACCACGGTGGTGGCTGATCACAGAAACCCAGACTGGAACATGCCGGAACTCGTCACGCTGCCATAAATGCACCCGGCAACGACTTTTATCGGTATTGATCTGGGCACCTCCGGCTGCCGCGCCTGCCTGATTGATGCCGATAACAGACTGTTAAAAGAGGTCAGAGCCAGCTTCCCTGAACCGCTGACGAAAGGCGCTGCCGTTGAGCAAGATGCAAACATCTGGTGGCAGCTGGTGACAAAATTATTGCAAGAACTTTGCCAGCACCCTGCGGCAAGCTCACTGGCTGCGATCTCGGTTGATGGCACCTCTTCCAGCGTGCTGCTAACGGACGAGAAATACCGGCCATTATCGCCAGCACTGATGTATAACGACAGCCGGGCAACAGCAGAAGCCTCACTGATTCAATCGGTTGCACCTGCAGCTGCGGCTGCCGTTCATGGTGCCAGTTCCAGCCTGAGTAAATTACTCTGGCTCATAAAACACTACCCGGAAGCTAAAAAAATGCTGCATCAGGCCGACTTCATCAGTGGCCGGCTCAGCGGCCATTATCTCAGTGATTATAATAACTGTTTAAAAGCAGGCTTTGATCCGCTTTCAAAGTCCTGGCCCGCGTGGCTGCAGCACTTCAAAATACCAGAAAACATGCTGCCAGAAGTAGTGGCACCCGGCACAGTGACCGGCCAGTTAACCGCAGCCAACCAAAAGCTCCTGGGTCTCGATCACAAGGTCAGTATCGTCTCTGGAACCACCGACTCAATTGCAGGTTTTTTGGCAACCGGTGCAGCAGAAGTGGGCGACGCCGTTACCTCACTGGGCAGCACGCTGGTGATAAAAATACTCAGTGATCAGCCAATTAACTCAGCCGAAGAAGGCATCTATAGCCACCGCATCAACGCGGCATGGCTGGCGGGCGGGGCATCTAATGCTGGCTGCACTGTTTTAAGACAGTTATTTGATGATGCCGAACTGCAGAAACTCAGCGAATCACTTTCATTTAATAAGCCAACAGGACTGCAGTACTACCCACTGCCAAAAACTGGTGAACGATTCCCTGAGAGCGACCCCGATAAACAAGCCTGTTTATCGCCCCGCCCTGACGATGACCGGGTCTTTTTACAGGCCATACTCGAAGCATTAACCGCGATTGAAAAACAGGCCTATAAAATATTAGAGAAAAAAGGAACACCGACTATTCATCGTCTTTTTACCATTGGCGGCGGCAGTAAAAATAAAAAATGGATGCAATACCGGGCCAAACAACTTGACTCAGAAGTGATCATTCCGGAACATACAGAAGCCTGTTATGGAACGGCATTACTGGCAAAACAAGGCTTTTTAAAACAGTTAACTCAAAACAAATGAAAGGTAACCCTGCGCAATGATTAACACATTCAGCAACAGTTTTTTCAGTGTCTTTAAATCCGTCAGACTATTATTTAAAGCCGAATTAAGACGCTACGTTATGATTCCTCTTTTCATTAACATTGTTTTATTTTCATTCACTGTTTATTATATTTTTAGCCGCTTTAGCAGCTGGATGGACAGTTTGTTACCCAGCTGGCTCGACTGGTTAAACTGGATCATTATGCCGTTGTTTTCACTGACGATCATGATCAGCGTTTTTTATACATTCACAATCGTTGCCAATATTATTGCGGCCCCCTTTAACAGTTTATTGTCTGAAAAGTACGAACAATTACTACGCGGAAAAGTTGAATCTGATGAAAACGAAAGCGTCAGCCAGCTACTAAACAGAACTCTTAAGGCCGAGTTTAAAAAGCTAGCCTATATAATTCTCTGGCTTATTCCGCTGCTGATAATCACCATCATTCCGGTACTCAATCTTATCTCTCCCCTGCTGTGGATTGTGTTTGCGATCTGGATGCTGTCACTCGAGTATTTCGATTACCCAATGGGCAACCACCAGCGTTATTTTCCTGACGTTAAACAATCAGCACATCAACATAAAAGCATGACACTGGGATTAGGCTCAGGCTTATTTATTCTTACCAGTATTCCTTTTATTAATTTCATAGCCATTCCTGCCGGCGTGATTGCCGCCACTAAAGCCTATGTTGACAACATCAGCGAGAAATCATGATGGAAACTGACAGCCGTATAACCGATCTGGAAATAAAATTAACGCACGCAGAATCAACTATCGACAGTCTCAACACTACGGCATTCGAACAGCAAAAACAGATCAACGATTTAACCCGGCGTGTTGAATTAATGCAGGACTACATTAAAAACATGAGCAAACAAATGAGTCAGATCGCCGACGCCAGCGAAGAGGCACCACCACCGCATTATTAATTAACTTACATCCGTCTTCGGTTTAAAAGATAATCACCAGTTTGTTTGTTACCTAATGCTTCTATACAACACTCAAGTCGTTTAACTGTTATAAACACTTGAAATATAGGGAATATCGCTTTAGTCTTTATCGATAAAAAATAGAAAAACACATGCCCAACAAGGAGCATTAATGGAAAACAACACCCCGGAATCAATGCCAAAACCGGCTGAACTGCCGTTTGTTGCACCTTGTCGACAGCTAAGCATGAGCGCACCATTGCGCTGGATTAAACTTGGCTGGCAGGATATCAAAACCGCGCCGAAACCCAGTCTGACTTATGGCTCTTTAATGCTGGTGTTTAGCTACCTGGTTGGCTTTATTGCCTGGGAGTTTGGCAGCTTTTATATGTTAATGAGCCTGATATCAGGTTTTATTTTTCTCGGCCCGATTTTAGCCATTGGTCTTTACTCCATCAGCTGCCAGATCCAGATCGGGCTTAAACCGATACTGGGTTACTGCATTCGCGAAGGCAAACGCCATTTAAGTAACGAGGCATTTTTTGCGATTTTGTTATTGATTGTGTTACTTGTCTGGGCCAGAGCCACCTCGATCGTGCATGTTTTTTTCCCGATGGACTCAGACCCCAACTGGGAAGACCTGATTTTATTTTTATCGATAATCGGCGTTGTCGGCACTCTGTTTGCCGCTTTTATTTTTTGCTTTAGCGCCTTTTCATTGCCGATGATCATGGACCGAAAGGTCGATATGATTACCGCCGGCATCAGTAGCTTTCATGCAGTGATGAACAACAAGCTGGTGATGCTGTTCTGGGCCTTTTTGATCGTATTATCAATTGCCCTGAGTTTTTTAACCGGTCTGCTGGGACTTGTTGTTTTATTGCCGCTGATTGGCCATGCAACCTGGCACGGTTATCAGGAAACAATCGATGCCTCAGCCTGGCCAAAACATGACTAGTGTTAGAAAATTAATAACCGTTTGACCTTAAAGATGCTCTGAAAAGAATTCACTTATCCGTTCGGGCAGCCAGTATCGTGGTCTAAATACTGAACCACTGACGAAGCCGACATGACCGCCATAGCGGCTGACTTCCAGTGTTAAGCCACTGCCTAATTCGGCTTCATCGGGTATCACATCAGCGCTCATAAAGGGATCATCTAGCGCCTGCAATGCCAGCGTGGGCTGAGTGATGTTTTTTAAATATTGTCTTGCGCTGCTTTTTTTATAATAGTTTTCTGCTGATGCAAAACCGTGAATAGGCGCGGTAAATGCCTCGTCAAACTGCCAGAAAGTCTTAAGCTGCCTTGCTTTATTGGCAGGTAGATTCACCAGCGATAAAAAATCATGCTGCGCGTACTTTCTGAGCAGGCCATCCACCAGGCGTTTCATTAAGTGTTTCTGGTATATTTTTGAAAAGCCCTGATCAATTCTATCGGCACACTTTTCCAGCTGTATCGGCGCACAGACAGAAACAGCGGCCTTTAAAGGCGACTGCCCGGCATATTCAGCCTGCAGTTTAAGCAGCATATTGCCGCCAAGAGAATAGCCCGCTGCCAGCAACGGCACACCAGGAAACTGTGACTGTAAATGCCCGATTAAGAATCTGGCATCGGCCGTATCACCGCTGTGATAGGCACGGGGCAAATTATTGGCCCGGCCGGAACATCCGCGAAAATGCATTAACACAGCATTCCAGTTTTTCTGTTGCATTGCCTGCATGATGTGTTGTGCGTAAGGCGAGTTGATTGATCCTTCCAGACCATGAAAAATTATGACCAAAGGTCTTTTATCGTTTAAGTCTGGCTCCTGATTCCAGCACAGGTCAACAAAATCTGAATCAGGCAATGTCAGTTCCTGCCAGAAATATTGTTTTTTATTTTTTTTGTTTAAGAGAGTTGGTAAAAGCGTTTGCAGATGACAGTGAGAGAATCCGCTGGCCGGTTTGAAGGCGCTTTTAATAATCAAGAGAGATACCTTGTCCGCTTATAATTATGGCTCGTCCGTGGCATCATATACAGACATGATTGACTTCAGTTGAGTTAAAACAGTTTGTTTCTGATCTTCTGCCAGGCACTCTAAGCCAGGAATATTCTTATGCTGTTCAAGCTGAAGAATAACATCTCTGACAACGACACAGCCCTGCCCGCAGATATACTCAATACATTCATTGCTTGTCTTTAATTCAGGCATAAATTAATCACTGTAATACTAACTATCAAATGTTCCTTATTTTCCAAACCAGAAGGCCAAATCCTTTTCAAGAAATTCATCATACGGAATATAGTGCGAGCCATCACAGGAAAATGTCAGGCCCACCATTCCGTTAAATACGTTCAGAGAGCCTGATCGTAAATAAATATTTTCATCAGCATAGCGAAGCGCTTTCATGGTCTTGAAAATAGCTTCGATTTTATCCTCTGGTACAACCGCATTCTCAGGATAATCCTGAACCGGATAGGCAAAACAGATATCCGGATCCAGCAATGTTTTATAATCTAGCAAGCGGTAACGATAAGGATCTTCTACCAGCCAGATAGTGGCACGGCTGGATGAAAAATGAATTTTACCATGAAACACACCGTGTTCTGTAATCAACTCACGCATTAATGAAAAAATATCGTCAATGTTTTGATCCAGAACACTATCTACGCGTGTTTGCAAGAACAAACCGCCTCTTATCGCCGGGTCACCTTTTATTTGCTGCCAGGTTGTCGGCTCATCATACAGCTTGCGGGTTAAAGGCAGATCCCGCAAATCGAAATCAGCGCCAATAAAACCCAGAGTTTTTCCCATATAGCTTACTTTTTGAACAGCGGTGATGGAAGGTCTGCGCGCTGCCAGACTAATATAAGACTCGGATAACAGACAGTTATATGCGGGCACGACGGCATTGAGATAAGGCCGTGTTGAACGATCACGGCCATAATGTTCGGTTAATAGCCCTTCATGGCTGGCATTGTCGCAAATCTGCAAGCCGTTGGTATTCAAAACATAGAGGTATTTACAATACGGTAATTCGTTGATTACCGTCATTAGCAGCTGATTCATTAACTGACGGTCCGGCCACACAGCCGCGCATTCGTCAGCCAGTTCCTCCAGCGGGGTACTGATCATGCCTATCAGCGCATCGCGCTGACGATCTATTTGTCGTTGTAAGTCAGGATTCATGTAGCTAATATAGACCAATATCTGAAATATTAGTATGCATTAATACAATTGCCGATCAATTCTTAGAGCCCTTCTGAAAACCCTTGATTATAAACCTGGCCGGATGAAGCCGGCTTACAATCTCAGCGTCAACCGGAAGTGCAGCAGCCGACATCAAAGCCGATAAGATATCGGCCGAGAGAAAACAGCTGGTTAGCCCCCGTGAACCATGACCAGCATTGATAAACAAGCCCTGATGATAAGCAGCCGGCTGATATGAGGCCGGCCTTTTACCTCTGGCAAGATCGGCGTATAGCTGTTGATACGCTGAATAATCTGCGACTGCG
>JAOUKT010000048.1 GCA_029882395.1 Gammaproteobacteria bacterium | reverse complement strand
TTGATTATAAACCTGGCCGGATGAAGCCTGCTTACAATCTCAGCGTCAACCGGAAGTGCAGCAGCCGACATCAAAGCCGATAAGATATCGGCCGAGAGAAAACAGCTGGTTAGCCCCCGTGAACCATGACCGGCATTGATAAACAAACCCTGATGATAAGCAGCCGGCTGATATGAGGCCGGCCTTTTACCTCTGGCAAGATCGGCGTATAGCTGTTGATACGCTGAATAATCTGCGACTGCGCCGACCAGCGGCAAACGATCCGGTGTCATCGCTCTGATGGAAGCACGGCCAGTAACAGGAACCACATCGCTAGCTGTTAACTGGTATTTTTCGTCTAAGGATTGATAAAATTGTTTCAGGTTCAACAAGTGATCGTTGTTTTTTAATGCCCGGTTAGTATCATCTCTTTCAAAAGTAGCGCCAATCAGCAACTGATCGCTGGCTAACGGGATGGCATAACCGCTGTCACATATCACCGATTTAATGCGGCTGGCCAGCGTTGTATTTTGCAGGTAACTCACCTGCCCCCTGACAGGCTGCAGATTAAGCCATTCGCTTTGGCTAAACTGGTTAGCGGCCTCTGCATTACAAATGACAACGGCATCAGAATAATAATCGCCTTTATTGGTGTGAATTTGCCAGCGTGTTTTATCAGCTGTCAGTTTTGATACGCTGGTATCAAACACAAAACGGATTTTATTTTTATAATTTTCAAAGACACTCGTGCAGAGCTTTTTAGGATTGATATAACCGCACTGCGGCAACCATAACGCATCTTTGCTGGTTGTTACCCCACAGTTTTTTTTTGACTGCTCTTGTTTAACCGCTGTCATCAAAGCTTCCGGCCAGTGAGCCAGATAGTGATCCGTATCGCTGTTTAATTGCATCACACCTGATGGCTGCCAGCCCGTATCCAGCCCTTGCTCTTTGAATTGCATGAGCTTTCTGCGGGCTGAGTAAAATGCCTGCCAGTAAAACCGGGCATCACTACTTTGCTGTTTATCCAGCCGCGGCATCACCACACCAGCGGGGTTACCAGAAGCCCCCGACGCCACGCTGCCAGAGCGCTCTATTATCGTCACCTGCCAGCCACTTTCTGACAAGGCAAGTGCAGTTGTAAGGCCCGCAATACCGGCACCTATAATCACTGCCTGTTTATTTTTAAAGTTAAAATCGGGGTACTGAAACCAGGGGTAAAGCAAGCTTTCATCCGCCAAATGTTTAAGCTGACCGCTTAACATATGCCGCTTGGAGCCATAGGCATCAAGCTTTTTCATTTCAAAACCAGCCTGTTGCAGCCCTCGCCGCACCTCACCGACAGCGGTAAATGTGCTTAACGTTGCGCCGGGTTTCAACAACCGCGCCAGCTGTTGATAGAGATCAGCATGCCACATTGATTTATTTTTTGAAGGCGCAAAACCATCCAGATAACACGCATCCACTTTTGCAACCAGTGTCGAGAGCTGTTCCGTTGCATCACCGAACAACAATAATAATTTGATTCGCCCGTTGCACAACGACAATGAATGGAAACCACTGATCATGGGCGGGTAAAGCTTAACCAGCTCCTGGATATACTGACTAAACTGCGGCCAGATGTATTGCTGCTGTTTGAAATCATGCTTTGACAGCGGGTATTTTTCTACCGAAATATAAGTTAGAGTGGCACCTGTCTCTGCCGTTTGAAACCATTTGTCCAGGGTGCAGAAAAAATTAAGCCCCGTTCCAAAGCCGGTTTCGAGAATGCAAAACTGCTCTTTCCCCTGCCAGGCTTGTGGCAGCTTGTTTTGTGTTAAAAACACATATTCTGTTTCTGCGATGCCATCTTCTGCAGAAAAATATATGTCGTCATAGTGACGGCTTACCGCTGTCTTATCATGCCAGTCAATTTCAGCCGGTGTGATCAATTTAACCGGGTTTTTGTGTGCTTCACTCATAAATGCAATTATACTATTACTGTGTTGCTTTGATGCGCTTATTCAGGGACATTGATATGAAAATCATTGAAATGAAAAATCTGGGCCCTAAAAGCAGTAAAATACTTGCCAACATCGGTATTCATACAAAAGATCAGCTTGAAAAGACAGGTGCGGTAGATACTTACCTGATTCTCAAAAACCAGGGATATAATGTTAACCTGAATATGCTTTATGCGCTTGAATCGGCTTTACTGGACATTAACGTTAACCACCTCAGCAATGACATTAAACAGCATCTGCAGTCTGCCATAAAAGCACCGAAATTATAAAGACAACAACCCGATTAAATACCTATGTCACAAACCGTTAAACAGGCATACCGCCAGTGCCGCCGTATTGCCCGCCAGCACTATGAAAATTTTCCTGTCGCCTCATTCATACTGCCCTCAAACATTCGCGCGGCCGTAGCGGTTGTCTATATCTTCGCAAGGAGAGCCGATGACATTGCTGACGAAGGCAATGCCAGTGACGAGCAACGCCTGTCACAGCTAACAAAAATGGAAACCGAACTCCAGCAAACCGTTAACGGCCAGATAGCGGAGGATTATTTATACATAGCATTAGATGATGTGATTAAAAAATTTAAAATACCCACTCAGCTCTTACTTGATTTAATCTCTGCTTTCAAGCAGGACGTCAGTAAAAAGCGTTACCAGAATTTTGGCGAGCTAATGCATTACTGTCGTCGTTCAGCTAACCCTGTAGGGCGCATAATGTTACATTTGTTTGATCAGGCCGATGAAAAAAACCTGGCATTATCCGATGGCATTTGCAGCGCATTACAACTGATCAACTTCTATCAGGATCTTTCACAGGATTATAACGAACTGCAGCGCATCTATATTCCCGAAGATGATATGCAAAAATATAACATTACAGAGCAGCATTTTGCTGATGCCGTCTCCGATCAGCCGATGCAACAGTTAATGCAGGCACAGTATGAGAGAGCTGAAAAGCTTATGCAAGCCGGTAGCTGGCTCGGCATACGACTGCATGGCCGTGCAGGTTTCGAAATCCGGCTGATTATCGCTGCCGGCTTTAAGGTACTGCAAAAACTTAAACAGCAGCAAGATGTATTCAGCCGGCCGCGGCTGAAAATACATGATTATATCTGGGTTTTATGGAGGGCCTTGCGTAAAAAATAAATTACCGGTCAGCAGAAACTCGCCTGATGACAACAGGCATAGTATCATTACATCAATTGCAGCCAATAAGACAATCAATGACACCTGATCAATATTGCCAGGATAAAACGGCGAAAAGTGGTTCCAGCTTTTATTACAGTTTCCTGTTTCTTCCCGAACAAAAACGCAAAGCCGTGATGGCGTTATATGCGTTTTGCCGTGAAGTCGATGATGTGGTCGATGAAATTCGCGAAGAACAGGTTGCCAGAGTGAAACTTCGCTGGTGGCGCGATGAAATTCACCGGCTTTATCACGGCGAGGCGCAGCACCCGGTGACGCTTGCGTTAAAACCTCAGCTTGAGCATTTCAATCTTGATGAAAAATATTTTCATGACATCATCGATGGCATGCAAATGGATCTCGATTTTAACCATTACCGAAGCTTTGAGGATCTGGCAACTTACTGTTATCGCGCGGCCAGTGCCGTTGGCCTGCTCACTGTTGAAATCTTCGGTTACCAGAATAAACAAACGCTTCGCTATGCACATGACCTTGGCATGGCTTTTCAGCTGACCAATATTTTGCGCGATGTAAGAGAAGACGCGCGGCGTCAGCGCGTTTATATCCCCGAAGATGAATGCCGCAAATTCAACGTTAGCGCAGAGGATTTTTTAAAACCTGAAACACCTGACAATGTTAAAGGCCTGTTTAAATTCCAGGCCGACAGAGCCCGGAAATTTTATCTGCAGGCATTGCAAGTGTTACCTGATGAAGACCGTTACAACCAGCGCAGCGGCATTATCATGAAGTCTGTATACGAAAGTTTGTTAGATGAAATTGAACTTGATGGTTTTCGTGTACTTGAACACCAGATAAAACTGACCCCGCTTCGAAAAATCTGGCTGGCATGGACAACCGCCCGAAAAGAAAAGAAACGTTATAAAAAACTCAGCCATAACCATGACTGATAACAGTAGCGCAGACAAGCCTGTTATCATCATTGGTGGGGGCTGGTCAGGACTGGCAACAGCTTGTTTTCTGGCAGAGAAAAATGTCCCTGTCAGGCTGATTGAATCGGCCAAGCAACTGGGAGGCCGCGCCCGTAAATCAACCAGCAACACTCAGCTGCTGGATAACGGCCAGCATTTAATGCTCGGTGCCTATAGTGAAATGCTGGCCCTGATGAAATTAATCGGCATCGATGAAAATGATGTATTTAAAAGAAAAAATCAACACCTTAAATTATTAAACGGCAGAACACTCCAGACTGTCATTGATTTAAAACTGCCCGCTTTGCCAGCACCCTTCAACCTTCTGTCTGGTTTGCTGTTTTCTAAAGGTTTAACATTAAGAGAAAAATTAAGCGTACTTTATCGCTTTGATAAATTACTGAAAAAACAATTAACCGCTGCAGAGGACCGCAGCGTTGAAGACTGGCTAAAAAATGCCGGCCTGCCGCACGCCTATCTTTCTTTGTTAAATGCATTATGTCTTGCGGCAATGAATACCCCGGCAGAAAAGGCTTCTGCTTTGAGCTTTCAAAATGTATTAAATGAAACCTTTAATGGTAAAAATGGCAGCACCGATTTACTGATCCCGGCGGTCAATTTAGGCCATGTCTTACCGTTACCGGCGAGTTTATACCTGAACAAAAAACAGGCAAGCATTTTACAGCCAAAAAAAGTCACCGCACTGGTAAAAGAGCATAACAAAGCCACCCAGGTTATTACTGAAGACCAGCATTTTCATGCCGCTGCGGTTGTTCTGGCGACTCCGCCTCATATAAGCCGCCAGTTATTAAAACCTTTTCAGGAATGCAATGAACTGTGCCACCATCTTGAGCAGTTTCGTTATGAGCCTATTACCACGGTCTACCTCAGGTACAATGAAAGCTGTCAGATACCCGAAGACCTGTTTGGCCTGACTGCCACTTTATCTGAATGGGTGTTTGACCGCCGAGTTTGTGAGCAACCGGGCATGATTGCGGTTGTTATCAGCAGCAATGGCAGGCATATGGATCTTGACAACAAAGCGCTTAGCCTTATCATCCGAAATGAACTGGCCGTTCTCTTCCCCGACTGGCCACGGCCTGCTGCCAGCTGGGTGATCCGGGAAAAACGTGCCACGTTTTCGTGCACGCCTGAGATCAATCAACACCGCCCGGGCGTGTCCACGGCTATCGACAATCTGTTTTTATCAGGTGATTATTTAGTCACTGATGGCCTTTATCTGCCCGCTACATTAGAAACCGCTATTCGTAATGCTAAAGCTTGCGCACAAGAAGTGCTAAACTACCTCAATCAATAAACGCCTATATTCAATCGAAAAGAACCTGACATGCCCTATACAGCTAAAAAAGATTTACTCAAAGATAAAATCATTCTTGTAACAGGAGCCGGCGATGGCATTGGTAAAGCGGCCTCAAAAAGTTATGCCGCTCACGGTGCCACTGTTATCCTGTGTGGTAAAAAGCAGGCCAGCCTTGATAGTGTCTATGATGAAATTGAAGCGGCAGGCGGCCCCCGACCTGCGGTACTAGCCATTGATTTTGAAACCGCTGTGCCACAGGATTATGAAAACCTGGCCGAATTAATCGACGCTGAGTTTGGCAGACTCGATGGACTGCTGGTCAATGCCGGCTGGCTCGGGCACAGTGCGGCGATCTCACAATACGATATCGAAAACTGGTTCAAGGTTATGCAAATAAACCTCAACGCCCCTTTTCTCATCACCCGGGCACTGTTGCCATTGCTGAATAAATCACAGGCCTCTTCGATTGTCTTCACGCTGGATGAAAAAGACTCAGCCTACTGGGGAGCATATGGAGTCTCTAAATCCGGGCTCACGAGTTTCATGAAAATTCTCGCCGATGAACTGGAATCTGATAACAACCCGATCAGGGTCAATGCTATCAAGCCCGATAAGGTGCGCACCAAACTCTATCTGCGTGCTTATCCCGGTGAAGACCCTAACAGCTTAATCCGGGCCGATGACATCATGGAACAGTATCTTTACTTAATGGGTGCTGACAGCAGCGACTGTCACGGCTCAATTATAAGTTTGTCGTCAATATCAAGCTAAGCATCGCGTCGATTGTTTTAACTTGATTGATCTTCACTTCGCTTCTTGTTAGCACGCCGGCACAGCCTCTAAAAAGCGATCACACTGTGGCTGACAGGCACCATAGCCCTGTCTTATAAGGCCATAAACAAGTTCTTGATACATTCAGCGATTAAAACTAGACAATTGTTTTCAGATCAAATATAAATAACTGACCGGTCAGTTACTTAAGTAAGACAATGATATTAAAATGCTCCGAACACCAGTGCCGCTGGCGCCGCAGGAAGGAAGCCAGGCCTGAGGAAATCCTCGATGCTGCCTTAGATCTGTTCACAGAGAAAGGTTTTAGTGCCACTCGCATGGCAGATGTAGCAAAAAAAGCGGGGGTCTCTAAAGGCACGCTATACCTTTATTTTGAGAGTAAAGAAATCATTTTTAAGGAACTTGTTAAAACCATGATGAGCCCCATGGTTGATGAAGCAGAAGTCGCTATCAATGAGTTTCAGGGTAGCTCAGCGGAACTGCTGGATAAGATGGTAACGGGCTGGTGGGAGAGCTTCTGGCATAACAAACTCTCAGCTATTCCGAAGCTGATCATCTCAGAAGCGGGGAATTTTCCTGAAATAGCCGAGTTTTATGTCGAAGTCATTGTTAAACGGGTGCGCGGATTATTTGAAGATATTATCCAGCAAGGCATCGACAATAAGGAGTTCAAAGCCTGCAATAATAAAGAAGCTGCACGGCTGTTAATGGCACCGGTTATTCAGGCTAATATCTGGAAGTTTTCATTAAAACCTTATGATGAAGCGCTGGATGAAAAATCTTATATCAGACTCCATCTCGAGATATTTTTAAGTGGTATAAAAAAGGACGATAAACATGCTAAGTAAAGCACAGCTAGCGATCTCATTCACCATTTGTGCAAGCATGCCGCTACATGCTGAAACCACCAACATCAATCATTTACTGCAAGATGTTATTGACCACTACCCTGCTATCAAGACAGCTTATTTTGAAGTTGCCAAAGCTCAGCAAGAGAGTCTAAAGATCCAGGGTCAGCTTGGCTGGCAGTTAGGCGCAGAAACAGGCCTGGCGAAAGAGGTCTCCTTTTTGGGCCAGCCTGTTGAACAGTTATCACTGGCTGGCAACCTCAGAAGAAAACTTGAATCGGGTGACAGCCTGTCTTTTTCAGCGCGGCTTTCGCATGAAGACGCTGATGCCGTCTTAACGGGTTTCCCCAACCCATCCACTTCCAGTGACTTAAAACTCGAATATGACATGCCACTGGGAAAAGCAGCCGGCAATATTCGTTACACGACCAGCCTCAGCCAGGCGAAGGCCGGTGTCGATATAAAAGTAGCGGAACAGAGAATACTGCTTGATAAAATGGCAGATCAGGTGATTGAACTTTACCTGGCATCGCTCAATACCAAACAACGCATTGAAAATACACAAGCCTCTATCAAACGCACTAAAAAATTAAGCCGCTTTATTAATGACCGCTTAAAACTCGGCATCGTTGAAGATAAAGATCAGTTACAAACCGATGCACAACTGCAAAGCCAGATAGCCCAGCTGACATCTCTGCAACTTGCCTGGACACAGCAGCTGATTTCCATGAACCGTTTAACGGGAAAAAAATGGGATCAGCCGCTGTCGCTTCATATACCAAAAACGAATGATCATGCTGCTGCCACTGTCGAGCATTTAATTGAGACTGTAAAAGCACACAGCCCTGCGCTCAGCCAAATAGACAGTTTGATTTTTATTTCCGATGAGCAGATTAAACTGCAACGGCAAAACAGAAAAAATGAAATCGGGCTTAAGTTCTTTATTGGCAATAAAACCAGTGAAGGAGATACCCCACCGGACTCCAGCATCAGTAATTCAGATGTTGTAGCCGGTGTTAATCTGGCCTATAGCCAGGCACTGAATAAATCGGCCGATAACGCGGCTTTGTACCAGGCTCAGCTCAACAGGGGTTTACAGTTACAGAATAAAAAACAACTGCTGGAAAACCTGCATTATGACCTCGCCAGTAATTTGGCCGAGAGCGCAGCCATTAAACATTCAATTCAGGCCTATAAAAACAGCAAAAAAGCCGAACAGAAAAAATTAAAAGATGCCGAACAACGTTATAAAAGCGGGCGGATTGATATCGACCAGCTTTTACAGTTTGAAAACCAGCTATCGGCCACCGACCTGGCATTAAATATACAGAAACTGGCGCTACAGCAAAGGCTACTCAAGCTGTCTTTGCTCACCGGCAGTATCTGGAAAGAAATTAAATTACCGCTTTATGATTTCGAAAACGATAACAGCTTCATCGAGGAAGCATTATGAAAAAATTAATGGACTTTTTAGTCGAACGAAGCCTTGTTGTTAACCTGATTTCAGTTTTCCTGCTGGTAATGGGTATTTATGCTATTTTCTCAATCAACAGAGAAGCCTTCCCGAATGTTAACCTTGATCAGGTTCAGGTTAATGCTGTTTACCCCGGCGCATCGCCAAAAGAAGTCGAACTGTTGGTTATCACACCGATAGAACAGGAACTTAAAGGCATTAATGGCATTGATAAAATGATATCGATGTCGTTTCCTGGCTCGGGTCGCATTATTCTTGAGGTTGATCCGGGAGCCAGCAACCGAGATCAGATTGCTAACGATATTTCGCTTGCCGTCAGCCGTGCGAACCTGCCGACTGATTTACCCACTGACCCGTTTGTTCTGGAAGTTGATGGCTCGGTTTTTCCTATCATCCGAATGGCAATCGCCGCACCGGTTACGGAACTGGAATTAAAAAGACTGGGCACCGACATTAAAGATGACCTTTTAAACATTAAAGGCGTTGCCAAAGTTAATATTCTCGGTGAACGGAGAGCAGAAATACGCATCACTGTCGACCCGCAACGCATGTCAGAACAAAGGGTGTCTATCAGTGATATCAGCAACAGCGTCAGAGGCTGGAACTTAAACACACCTGGAGGTGACATACGCACACCGGATGGACAAAAAATGGTGCGTATCGTTGGTGAATTTACCAGCGCAAAAGATGCCGGCGAACTGGTACTTCGATCAACAGCAAGCGGCCGGACGTTAAAGTTAAAAGACGTGGCAACCATTACAGAGTCATTAGAAACACCCAGCGTAACCTATGAAGTCAACGGTAAGCCGGCTCTTTCAATGATGGTACTTAAAAAATCTGAAGGTGACATCATCGACACTGTTGATGCTGTCAGAAGCTACCTGGATACCGTACAAAACCGTTATGGTGCCGAGGTTGAAGTCAATACCTTTCAGGATTTTTCACGCTTCGCCAGAGTGCGCCTGGGTGTACTGACCAACAACGGTATGGTCGGTATTTTTCTGGTCTTTGTTTCCTTAATTTTATTTTTGCGTTTCTCGGTTGCGATGACGACAACATGGGGACTGCCCATCGTATTTTTGACCGGACTGTTTGTATTACATGCATCCGGTGTCACACTCAACCTGATATCCATGATGGGTTTTATAATGGTGCTGGGCATGCTGGTCGATGATGCAATTATCATCGGCGAGAACATTACTTATCATATGGAAAAGGGCCTGACACCCAATGAGGCCGCTAAAAAAGGCGCATGGGAACTCTTCGGCCCAGTCACTGCCACCATTCTGACCACCATCGCTGCATTTACGCCAATGATGTTCATGCCCGGCATTATTGGTAAATTTATTTATGCCATCCCTGTCGTGGTCATCACTTTACTTGTTTTGTCCTGGCTGGAGTCGTTTCTGATTTTACCCAGTCATGTTGCACACGTAACCAACCCTAATAAACACCCAAAAGAAAGAGGCTGGTTACTGGCACTGGAACACGCTTATGTTCAGGTGCTGAAAGTCGCTGTAAAACATCGCTGGCTGACCGTTGCGTTATCCCTGCTTATGCTGATAGGCTCTTTCACACTGGCAAAAAGCATTCCGTTTCAGTTATTTCCAGCCAGCGGTGTCAACGAATACATTGTTCGTGTGACAGCAGCACCAGGTACTGACCTGTCGGCCATGGAAGAATATTTGCGTAAGGTAAACGCGGCCATGGAAAAAGAAATGACCATGGAATATGTTGAAGCGACTTTATCAAAAGCAGGTGATGTTTCTGTTGATCAGGGAGACCCGTTAACACAGCGCGGCAGTCGCTATGGCCAAATCCAGGCGATTTATACTCATGCGGTCACCAGACCCGATCACGATGCATTAAAAGAAATGTTCCATTTATCACAAACCATTCCTGCACAATTCCCAGAACTGGAGATTGCTTTTTCAGCCATTAAACCGGGACCACCCGTCGGCCGTGCGCTGGAAGCCGAAATTTCAAGTTATGATGATAAAAGCAGTGAACAGGCCGCCCAGAAACTGATTGATTACCTGAAAACCATTCCCGGAGTGACAGCAATCGACAGCGGTTTAAAAGCTGGCGATGATGAGCTGCATATCATTATGGATCGTCAGTTAGCAACCTATGCAGGCGTTAACCTGGCAAATGCGGCGAGTTTAATTCGTGCCGCTTCAGGCGGCTTAACCGTATCATCTGTTCGCCATGGCACTGAAGAAGTCGACGTGACGATACGTTTTCCGGAAACGACAAAAGACGAGTTCAAGCAACTGCAGGAATTACAAATACCCAATAACCGCGGCGGTTTAATACCTCTGAGTAAAATTGCTGAAATAACAAACCACAAAGGCCTGACAACCATACGTCATAAAAACGGCATTCGTATTGTCAACGTGGTGGCTGATATTGATGAAAATATTATTACCAGTATCAAATTAAATGCGCAGGTGCGTTCCCATCAGGACGAATGGCTTAATGGCTATTATGGAAAAGTAAATGTCGGTTTTGGTGGTGAGGAAGAGAAAAACAAAGAGTCTGTTATCAGTCTTGCGATTGCCTTTATCTTTGCTTTAGTTGGCATCTTTTTCATTCTCGCCATTCAGTTTAATAACCTGAGTTACCCGCTGATTGTAATGATGGCTATTCCGTTTGGTGCAATCGGTATTATTATTAGCTTTTACCTGCATTCAATATTCTGGAAACCAATGCCGCTATCATTCCTGTCGATGCTGGGCATGATCGCCCTCACCGGCGTTGTTGTTAACAGCTCATTGATCTTGCTGGTGTTTATTCAAAGAGCAATTAAAGAAGGCATGTCTACCACCGAGGCCATTCTTGAAGCCGGCCGCCGCCGGCTGCGTGCGGTATTGCTAACAGCCACAACAACCATCGTCGGGCTGTTGCCAACAGCCTATGGATGGGGCGGCATGGATCCCTTCGTTTCACCAATGGCACTGGCGCTGTCCTGGGGACTGGTTTTTTCAACCCTCGTTACGCTTGTGGCTATCCCTGCCATGCTCGCAGCCGGCATGGATGTCAGCCATTTCTTCAGCAAACTGCGCAAACGCAGCGCCTGATTAAATCCCGAAGACGTCATCGCCTCAGCCATTAAATATCTGGGGTGATGACGATAACCACATTTTTTTCTGGTTGATACATTATTCTACAGCTTCAATATACACTCATGAAAACACTAGAAGAACTCTGCTTCAACAATACCTTTAGCCAGCTAACTGATCATGAGTTTTATTCGAAAGTTGATACCACGCCACTGAACAACCAGCACCTGATCAGTTTTAATGCAAATGCGGCCGCATTAATTGGACTGGATATTCATGAACAGTCACGTGATGATTTTTGTGACATCATCAGCGGCAAAACACCGCTGCATAACTTTTTTACTCTGGCTATGTGTTATGCAGGCCATCAGTTTGGACAGTTTGTACCGCGCCTTGGTGACGGCCGGGCTATTCTTCTGGGCCAGCTAGAACACGATAATAAAAAGTGGGATTTGCAGCTTAAGGGAGCAGGCCCTACACCTTATTCACGTGGTTCGGACGGGCGCGCCGTTTTACGTTCTACAATACGTGAATATTTATGCAGTGAAGCCATGCACGGTTTAGGCATTGCAAGCAGTCGTGCGCTTTGCATGCTGGGTAGCGACGAAGAAGTCTATCGCGAACAAATCGAAAGCGGAGCCATGTTAGTTCGCATGGCTCCCAGCCATATTCGGTTTGGCACATTTGAATATTTCTATTATACAAATCAGCACCGCGCACTGCAGGAACTGGCCGATTATTTGATAACAGAACACTACCCTGCACTCTGTGATATTGAAAATCCCTATTTAGCTTTGCTCAGCCAGTGTATCGATAATACCGCTTTATTGATTGCACAGTGGCAGGCCGTTGGTTTTTCACACGGTGTGATGAATACTGACAATATGTCGATTCACGGCTTAACGCTCGATTACGGCCCGTTTGGTTTTCTCGACGCTTTCAAGCCGGACTACATCTGCAACCATTCTGATTACCAGGGCCGCTATGCTTTTAAAAACCAGCCTGAAATGGGTTTATTTAATCTCAGCTGCCTCGCGCAGGCATTATTACCACTGATATGCAACGATTCAGACAAGGCCGCTGAACTGGCCCGCGCTGAGCTGGCAAAATACCAGTCCCTGCACCTTGAATACTACCATCAGCTGATCAACTCAAAACTGGGACTGGGAAAAGTACTTGCGGATGATATAGTCTTACAGAAAGAGTTGCTGAACCTGCTGCAACAAAACCAGACGGATTACACGATTTTCTTTCGGGCGTTATCAAATAATGATGACAAACTGGCCGATATGTTTATACCGCGAGAAAATTTTGACCGCTGGTTTGCCAGCTACCAGCAAAGATTAAGGCTGGAAAATACCACAGCGGCTGACAGAAAATCATGCATGCTGAAAACAAACCCTAAATATATTTTAAGAAACTATCTGCTCGAAACTGCGATCGAGCGGGCAAACAACGAAAAAAACTACGCTGACATAGAAAACTTGCTGCAGGTAATGAGCAGTCCTTTTGATGAACACCCTGAGTTTGAGCATTTTGCCGGCTTACCACCAGAATGGGCTTCACAAATTCAGCTGAGCTGTTCTTCATAAGCACTTTATTTAAAACAATAAGAGAAACCAAAACCAAGCACCGAAAAATCAGTTTCATCGACAGTTGTCTGGTCCAGGCTGATATAACCCAGTGTGCCTTTTTTATAACAGCGACCAAAGACGACACTAAGGCCATAACTTAAGTCTGTGGATGACTCACTGACCAACCTTGTCGTATTGCTACCCTGCAAGGTGTAATCAGCAGTCCAGCTGTACAAGCCTGCTCGCAATTTCATTCGGGTGTCATGATCTAACGGGAAAAACCGGTTTACCGACAGCAGCCAGCCCTGTGCAGTTTGTGGGTGTATTTCCTGAGCAGAATTTAAAAACGTATCGATATCAACACTGGTGCCTGTAAAAGTTGTTTCAACTTTGCCCAAATCCAGATATGCGATTTCGGCTCCCCAGTCTTTAGTGAAATGATAGCCTGCAAACAAATTCCAGATAACGCGGATGCTTTTTGACGTACTGGCGGTGGCATTCAAGCCGCTATCTTGCAGCTGGCTGTTTAACAAACCGTCTTCATCAGCATTTGTCAGTCCCGCCAGGCTGCCACCTATTACCCATTCTTTAGCCAAAGCTGTGCCATTAAAGGCGATCAGGATCAAAACTAAAATACATATTCGTTTGTATATCATTTTTTTAGTATTATATTTTTCTCAGCAAAAAACAATAGCCTCCATAGCAGCAATAACAATAACGATAAGTAAACAGCCGCGCCACTACTTTCTACGCTGACGGTAATGCTGGATAACTGAGCCAGGCCACCCGGATCAACTACCCGGTGATTAGCTTGCAAATCAGCATCGTTTGGACCGCCGTCTTCAATCAGCAATTGTACACACCAGTGTCCTTCAGTAAGCCCGGGTGTATAAGCGGCATCTCCCGGTGGCGGACAATAACCGGATTCACCGGCTGCAGACGCAACCGCATTATGCGCATCTTCAACAAAGTCCTGCCAGCCAGCGGGCATTAGCTTACGGAAGCCTGAGTCGGCAGGTATGGCAACTAACTGCGGCAAAACAATGCGGACTGAATCACCGGCTTCTGTTAAGCCACTGACAACAAAATCAAAGATGCCACCGATATTGGGCACTGAATCGGCCGGGCCAGTTCCAAAACTCTCTATATCATCGGCACTGACAACGGCCTGCCCCTGCTGGCTCTGGAAGGCAACCAGACCTAATGCCAGAGATAGCCCGGGGTCGGTTGTCATTAAGTTCTGATCAGACGAGCCGCCGACACCCTGCAATACATTGGTCGCTGAAATCGCATCGAGATAATCGGGAACACCGTCATTATCATCATCGCCAAAGCCTTCTTCATTATCGGGCGTGCCATCACCGTCACTGTCCTCTGACGTTAATGCCGGAATACTGGCCATAACCATCAGCGCCAGTTCTGCTTCATCGCTCTCAGTGCCATCACTGACGATTAAACGTAAAGTATACAGACCCGGCACTACGCTTGAAGGATCAAAACTAAAACGGTTGGCAAGCGAGTCGCTATCCACTAGTGCATTATCACTACCACTCCAGTCATAGCTATGCATATCGGCAGCATTAGCATCGGTTACCGCTGCAGTGACCACTACCGTGCCGTTTTCCTGGCTGACAATACGCGTGATGCCCGTCTGCTCAGCACTGAGCACAACTTGCGGCGCCACGTTGCCTTCTATAACTGTTATTGTATGCACAGCGCTTGTACCGGCGGCGGCATTCTCAGGCTCTCCCATGCTAATAACGATGTCTTCACCGCTATCCCCTGCGCCGTCATTAGTGATATTGAAACTTATCAACGCCTCGGTACCACTACTGATAACCACAACACCATTCACAAGATCATGATCATCACCGGCCGTGGCGGTACCACTGACTGTGTACGGCACTCTAACCGGATAACTGACGGCCTGGCCATTGAGCCTGACGCTAACCTCGACCACATTGCCTTCGGCAGCTATCTGATCATTGGCAAACTCTACCAGTGGAATCACATGGATGACCTGCACATCGCTACCGGTATTGCCTGCTGCATCAGTGGCACGCCAGGTAACGTTATGTATTCCGGGTTGTAAGTGGTTATCCGTGTCATTAGACACTGGTAACACACCATCGCCGCCATCAACCGCTGTCGCTACTCCAAAATCAACCAGTGTGATGAAACCAGTCGCCACAATAGTGATATCGGCTGGCGCGATGACGATTGGAGCTTGTTCGTCGGCAAGTGGATTTGAACCATCTATATATTCGTTGATGTTGGAAACGCCATCACCGTCAGCATCAAGTAACGCATCCCCTGCATCCAGCGGATCCAGTCCATGGCTGAGTTCATACTCATTATGCATGCCATCGCCATCGATATCGGCTGGGTCAGCAAGGCCGTTACCATCGAGATCACTGAACACCGTCAGATTAAAGGCGGGCAATTCTACTGTCACCGTGCCATCACTGACACTGATCAAGACTCCTGTCGTTGTGCCTCTGTGAATGGCAGCTGGTGTACCGCTGAGTATGCCCGTGGTGTTATTAAAACTTGCCCAGTCCGGTTTGTTGACAATGCTAAAGCTGAAACTGTCCCCGGCATCCGCATCGACAACAAGCGGCTGGAATGTATACAGCTGGCCTTCGACAATACTCGTTGCCGGTGTCCCGCTAATGACGGGGGCATCATTGGCATTACTGACCGTGATGAGGAAACTATCATCAAGATTTACAGTGCCATCACTAACCCTTAAAGTCACCAGATGACTACCCACATCTGCATTAGCGGGCATACCCGTTAATTCACCAGTAGTTGTATTAAAGCTGAGCCACTCGGGTATTGTCAGCGCACTGTAAGTCAAGACGTCACCGACATCGACATCACTAGCCGCGAATATATAACTATAAGCGGTTTCTTCTGTGGCTGTTTTCAAGGGCGTACTGGTAATGACCGGAACATCATTAACATTGCTGACCACGATGATGAATGCCTGATCAATTGCAAGCGCGCCGTCACTGACCCTGAGCGTGACAGAATTATCACCGACATCGGCATTAGCAGGCGTCCCGGTTAATTCACCGGTTGCTGCATTAAAACTGAGCCAGCCGGGTAACAGCGGTGCGCTATAGGACAAGCTATCACCTTCATCGACATCGCTAGCCGAGAAAGTATAACTGTAAGCCTGATCTTCGGTCGCACTTGTAAGCGCGACACTGGAAATTACCGGCGCATCATTGCTGTTAGCAACCGTTATTGTAAAGTTCTGATCAACGTTTACAGCCCCGTCTGTAACCTGTAGCGTGACGGCATGGCTGCCAACATCGTCATTGCCCGGTGTGCCACTCAATACCCGGGTTGTCTCATTAAAACTCAGCCATAGGGGCAATAACGGTGCTGAGTAGCTGAGTTCATCCCCAACATCAATATCGCTTGCAATAAAGGCATAACTGTAAGCTGAGTCCTCTATCGCAATAACAGGCGCATCCGAGCTGATAAGCGGCGCATCATTAACATTGCTGACCGTCACCGTAAAACTCTGATCAACACTGACCGAACCATCAGTAACCCTGAGCACAACAGCATGATTACCGACATCGGCATTGCCTGGAATACCGCTTAAGACCGCGGTTACCGGATTAAAGCTTAACCATAACGGCAATGTTTGTGCGCCGTAAGTCAATACATCGCCGACATCATCATCGGTGGCAAGCAGGGTATGAGTGTAAAGAGCATCTTCTACTGCAGTAGTCAGTGGTGTACTGGTAATAATAGGCGCATCATTTGAATTCGAGACCTGGATGACAAAACTCTGATCGACATTCACGGTGCCATCGTTGACCCGTAATGTCACATTATGATCACCTAGCTGTGTATTATTCGGGGTACCGCTCAAGATACGTGTTGCTGTATCAAAACTTAACCAGCCCGGTAACACCGGCGCACTGTAGATAAGCGTATCGCCCACGTCCACATCGGTTACTGCCAGCGTATAAGAATAGGCAAAATCTTCAACCGAGGTAGTGTTGGCAGTGCTTGTAATGACGGGTATATCATTGGTATTGATCACTTGCAGGTTAAACGGCGCTAACGAATCAGACGCCGAAGAGCCATCGGTTACCGTTATGATAATATTATTACTGATACCCACATCATCGTTATCCGGCGTACCACTCAGCTGACCGGTAGCAGCATTAAAGACTGCCCAGTTTGGTGCATTTAAAATGCTAAAGACCAGGGTCTCACCGGCATCTACATCAATAGCCACGGGCGTGAAACTGTAACTCGTGTCTTCGTCAACAGTAATCGCTGGCGTGCCGCTGATGACTGGTGCATTGTTTGTATTGTTGACGTTCAGATCAAACGCCGGCAATGACGCCGACGCCAGTGAACTATCCGTCACTGTAATCACAATGCCCGTGGTAACACCGACATCACCATTACCCGGTACGCCGCTTAATGTACCGGTTGCGGTATCAAAACTCGCCCAGCCCGGCTGGTTAATGATACTAAATGTTAAACTATCGCCGAGATCCACATCAGCCGCTATTGGAGTAAAACTATACGGGTTACTTTCTGCCACCAGTGTTCCGGGGATGCCACTGATAGTCGGCGCATCATTGACATTGCTAACGCTAATACTGAAACTCTGCTCGGTATTTACCGTGCCATCAAACACCCGAAGTGTGACTAAATGATCACCCACTTCTGAATTTGCAGGCACACCTTCTAACACATGGCTTGCGCTATTAAAACTTAACCATGCTGGCAACACGGGTGCACTGTAAATCAGCACATCCGTGGCATCATCATCCGTCGCGGTAATTGTATAACTGTAAACGGTGTCTTCTATTACACTGGTTAAAGCCGTACTGCTAATCACTGGCGCATCATTAACATTGGCAACGGTTACTAAAAAGCTCTGATCAACATTGACCTGGCCATCACTGGCTCTGAGCGTGACCAGATAAGAACCGACATCAGCATTCAGCGGTGTACCGCTTAACACACCGGTGCCCGCATCAAAGACCAGCCATGCCGGAATTGTTATCGCACTGTACGTTAATGTATCGCCAACATCTTCATCTGTCGCGACAAAGGTGTAACTATAGGCAGTTTCTTCTGTTGCAGTGGTGATGCCGATACTGCTAACAACCGGCGCATCATTGCTATTTGAAACCGTTATTGTAAAACTCTGTTCAACATCGATCGTGCCATCATTAACCCTGAGTGTTACATCATGAACACCCACGTCAGCATTGGCCGGTGTACCACTTAATGCACCGGTAATATCATTAAAACTCAGCCATAGAGGTAAAACCGGTGCACTGTATGTCAGCACATCAGCGATATCCTCATCCGTGGCAACGAAACTATAGCTGTAAGCATTTTCTTCAGCGGCAGTGGTAATCGGCACACTGTTAATAACCGGCAGATCATTAATATTGGATACGATCACGGTAAAATTCTGCTCAACATCAAGCGTGCCATCATTAACGTTTAGAGTGACATTATGACTGCCAACATCTGCATTGACTGGCGTGCCTGTTAATTCACCCGTGAGCGCATCAAAACTTAACCATGCGGGTAATAATGGCGCACTGTAAGTCAGTACATCACTAAGGTCTGCATCGGTAGCGCTAAAAGTGTAACTATAAGCCACTTCTTCGGTTGCAGCGGTTACTGCAATGCTGGTGATAACGGGAACATCATTGATATTGGCCACCGTAATGCTAAAGCTTTGATCGACATTAGCAGTGCCATCAAACACGCGCAGGGTTACCGGGTGATCACCGACGTTAGCATTTAGTGGTGTGCCTGCTAATTCACCCGTAGAGGCATTGAAACTTAACCATGCTGGTAAAACCGGAGAGCTGTATGTTAATACATCAGTCACATCATCATCAGTGGCAGCAAAAATATAACTGTAAGCAGCATCTTCGCTGGCGGCAGTGATCGCACTGCTGGTGATGACCGGCAGATCATTAGTATTTGAAACGTTAACGCTAAAGCTTTGATCAACATTCACCGTGCCATCAAATACTCGCAGGGTCACCGCATGATCACCGACGTCGGCATTAACGGCTGTGCCGCTGAGGATGCCGGTTGTGGCATTAAAACTTAACCACGTCGGCAAGACGGGCGCACTGTAAATAAGCGTATCACCAACATCATCATCTGTGGCACTGAAAACATAAAAGTAAGCCAGATCTTCAGTTGCTGTGGTTATTGCCGCGCTGGTAATGACGGGCAAATTATTGGTATTGGTCACCGTGAGATCAAATGCGGCCAATGAAGCTGAGGCCAATGATGGAGATGAATCGGTCACCGTTATCACGATGCCACTCGTGGTACCCACATTATCATTTGTCGGCGTACCACTTAAGGTTCCCGTAAGTGAATCAAAACTGGTCCAGCCCGGCAGTTTATTAATACTAAATGTTAGCGTATCGCCAATATCCACATCACTGGCATCAGGCGTGAAACTGTAGGCAGCACCTTCTGCAATAATAGTCGGTGGTGAACCATCAATCGTCGGTGCATCATTAGTATTGGCAACGGCGATGGTAAAAATTTGATCGACATTGGCTGTGCCATCAAAGACTCGCAAGGTCACTGCATTGTCGCCAACATCGGCATTAACAGGCGTACCCGTTAACTCACCCGTGGTGGCATTGAAACTTAACCAGGCCGGTAATACCGGTGCGCTGTATGTCAGCACATCCAACAGGTCTGTGTCGGTAGCCGCAAAGGTATAAGTATAAGCGGCATCTTCTGTTGCAGCAGTCACCGCGATGCTAGTGATGACTGGCAGGTCATTGGTATTGCCAACCGCGATGGTAAAACTTTGATCAACATTCACCGTGCCATCGAACACGCGTAGGGTCACCGCATGATCACCCACATCATCATTAGTCGGGGTACCCGTTAACACGCCTGTGGTGGCATTAAAAACTAACCAGGCCGGTAATAAGCTCGCACTGTAAGTTAGTACATCACCCACATCATCATCGCTGGCAATGAAGGTGTAACTATAAGCTGTGTCTTGCATTGCGCTTGTTAGCGCAACACTGGTGACAACCGGTGCATCATTGGTATTTGAAACTGAAATGGTAAAACTTTGATCGACATTCACCGTGCCATCAAATACGCGCAGTGTTACCGCATTATCACCCACATTGGCATTCAGTGGTGTGCCCGTTAAATCGCCCGTGGTGGCATTAAAAGCTAACCATGATGGTAATACTGGTGCACTATATGTCAGCACATCGACCACATCTTCATCGGTGGCTGCAAAGGTGTAACTGTAAAACGCATCTTCGGTGGCTGTTGTAATCTCTGTGCTGGCAATGACAGGCAGATCATTGGTATTGGCAACTGTAATGGTAAAACTTTGATCGACATTCACCTTGCCGTCAAACACGCTCAGTGTCACCGCATGAGTGCCAACGTCAGCATTCGCTGGCGTGCCTGTTAACTCCCCCGTCGTGGCATTGAAAGCTAACCATGCCGGTAAAACTGGTGCGCTGTAAGTTAATATTTCGTCTTTATCATCATCACTGGCAATTAAAGTATAACTGTATGCCACTTCTTCAGTCGCGGCAGTGACGGCAATGCTGTCGACAACCGGTGCATCATTGGTATTGATTACCTGTAAATTAAAAAATGACAGTGAATCAGATGCTGATGGCTCTGCGTTATCATGCACTGTAATCAAGATATCGTTGGTGATACCCACATCATCATTTGTAGGTGTGCCGCTTAAGATACCCGTAGCTGAATCAAAGCTAGCCCATGCTGGCATATGTACAATACTAAAGACTAAATTATCACCAACATCGACATCACTGGCAACAGGAGTAAAAGTGTAGACAGTATCTTCTGATACGCTAGTGTCTGGTACACCACTAATAACCGGTGCATCGTTAGTATTGGCCACCGTGATGGTGAAACTCTGATCGACATTGACCGTGCCATCAAATACACGAAGGGTCACGGCATGATCACCGACATGGGCATTCAGTGGTGTGCCCGTTAATAGCCCCGTCGCCGGATTAAAACTCAACCACTCGGGCAAGGCTACTGGTGTACTGTAGGTCAGCACATCCGATGTATCGGCATCCGTGGCAGTGAAAGTATAACTATATACGGCATCTTCATCGACGGCAGTGATCGCGGTGCTGGTGATTTGTGGTACATCATTGGTATTGACCACCGTAATGGTAAAACTTTGATCGACATTGGCCGTGCCATCAAATACACGAAGGGTCACGGCATGATCACCGACATGATCATTAGTTGGTGTGCCCGTTAAATCACCCGTGGTGGCATTAAACGCTAACCACGCTGGTAATGTTGGAGCGCTGAAAGTTAAGGTATCACCAGTATCAACATCGGTGGCAGCAAAGGTGTAACTGTAAGCCACTTCTTCGGTTGCGGCTGTAATGGCACTGCTGGTGATAACCGGCGCATCGTTGGTATTGATGACCTCTATACTAAAGCTTGCCAGTGAATCGGATGCCAGTTCGACATCGGTAGTGGTGATGACAATAGCCGCAGTTGTGCCAACATCATCGTTAGTTGGTGTACCGCTTAGTTCGCCGGTTGCAGTATCAAAACTGGCCCAGGCTGGTTTAGTTTCAATACTAAACGTTTGTGTGTCACCGTCAGCATCACTGACTGCAGGAATAAAACTATAGCTGCTGTCCTCATTAACAGTGGTGGTAGGTGCACCGCTGATGACCGGTAAACTATTTTCTACTAAAACACTGTCCGTGGTAAAAGTGACGGCGCCATCATTAT
>JAOUKT010000097.1 GCA_029882395.1 Gammaproteobacteria bacterium | reverse complement strand
GGTATTCAGGGTTCATCATCTGCTTACTGCCCTTGCATTGATTGCAGATACAAAGCGCAGGTTGAGGCCGATCAAAACGATGCTGGTTTTGCATTAGTGTGCTCATCCTTGCTGCTCCATGCTGTTATCAATTTCTTCAAACGTAGGCAAGGTATAAACCTGCGTTGACTTGCGGTCACTGTGCCCCAGCTGCAGCATCACAATCGCCTGCGGATCTCGGGCCTCACTCGTGTCCATAATGCGCTGGCCAAAGGTATGCCGAAACCAGTGCGCACTCAGCGCCACATCAAGCCCCGCAAACTCACGCCAATACTTAATACGGTCCTGAATAGAGCGCACACTTAAACACTGGCCGCCCTGCCGGCTCATTAATAACGGGGCCGATAAATCATCACAATGACCCTGATCTTTGCGCACCTTTAACAAGGCTTTTAACGCCTTAACACCCGGCTTAGCCAGGCGCACCTTATACGCCTTCTGGCCTTTGCTAATGTCGGCGCGCACCCGCAAAACATGGTCTTTAATAGCGCGGCGGGCGTCATAAACAGTAAGCCCAGCCAAAGCCCCCACACGAATACCCGAGTGCCGCAGCAACTGCATAAAAGCACAATCACGTTTCGCCACAATGCCACTCACCGACTTCACCGCCTTAAATAACTGACGCTCCTGCTCTCGTGTTAAAAACCGTTCAAACACTTTTCTTTGATATTGCATAGCTCAACTCCTTAAGCGATTGCCTGTCTAAACTCTATTTTCTCGGCCTGAAAAATATCCACCATCATTCGTGACGCCATGCCAATCAAATCAGCTTCCAGTGCCACTGGACGAATAATCAAACCCGTTTTTATAAATAACTTTTGATACGACGCAGACGGCACAGGCAAACACGCTTCGCCTTTTTTAGACCGCGCCATTATCATTGGCACATATTCCTCATCAACATGATCAAAAAAAACAGCCATATAAATATCATCATTAATCAGCACCGGTTCAGCCGGCCGCAACCAAATGCGCGATTTACTGCCACGGCTTGAACTAAGCGGATCTGCTAAAATTGTTATTAAATCTCCCACTTCCCTATCTCCTTTCTTTATTATTTTTTTTAATTCTGGCCATCACACCTAAGCAGGTCTTAATGGCATCATCGGCCAAACTTTTCCCCAAAGATTGGCGCTTTCTTTTTGGCAGGCTTTCCCAGGCATCAATCAATGCCTGCTCATCCTGCTCTATTTCAGTTCCCTGAATTTGTAACTGCTGAGGCATCCTGCTCGGCCTTCTTTTTAGCCAGAAACTTCTCGATACCTGGCTTTAAAAAATCAGTTAATGCAGACGAATTAATTCGTAATTCCTGACCTGGCTGCAAATTAGATACAACACGCATAACAGGTGCCTTCTCTTTTCTACTCATCACAATAAGTCTCAAGCCGCTTAAACAGCTCCATTGCGCGAGCGTAATCTTCATGAATTTCACGGTGTATAATTTTTAAATGGTCTTTTGAAAGAGAATGAGCCGCTAACGCTGAACGTATGGCACCAGAAGTTTCACCGATGTCCTGAACCCAGGCAGCAAACTTATCAATCAGCTCAACATCGCTAACATCACTAAAATCCCCCGTCTGAATAAACACACCGCCCAACACATGCGCCTCGGCTTCAATCAACTGGCGATCGTCAGCGGTATTTTGAATGACAACGGATTCATCAACCGTTAAGTGATGAGTGTCGATCTGGGGATTAACTTTATTAGAAAGAGTGCCGGGGTTCATACCCACCAACGGCGCTAACGCCTTAGCACCACCCGGAAAATCATGAACAAGGCTATATCTCGCCTCGTCAATAGCAGAATAATGATTAATAGACATGTGAATACCCGAACTCCGTTTACATTGTTGTAACAACAAGGTTCTGGTAATTTGAATCACGCAGACGTTAAAATCATGCGCGAGGCAAAAGGTGATGCGAAAGCCAGAAACCTCAGTTCAGTCAGTGGGTACGCCAATACCCACTGACTTCTCATTAAATCCTTATGCCGCCCTGCCCTCATCTACTTTATCGGCAACCATTTTGCGAATCATACTGGCCGCAGAGCGCCCGTCCTCTTCGGCAATCATTTCAAACTCAACACAAATTTCAGGTTCTGCTGTTGTGTATAAACGACCGCTGTGCTGTTCGATTCTTTCCTCTTTACTCAACACTTTCTTAGCCATGCCAGTCCCGTTTCTGTTAATATTGCGCTTCGTGCGGTTAAATGCGGCAGATTGCCGCTTCTTGATAACAACTATATTGCCAAATCTGGCAACGGTCAATACATGATTGCCAATACTGATAATTGTAATTTTCAATCGAACATCGAGTTTCTATTGGGAAAACAAGACAAACACCCGTGGGGCAACCAGCTGGGCCTGTCCACAGGCACAATCAGCCGAATGTTTAAAGGGCAAATACCCGGTCACGAAGCCCTGAACGCCATCAGCAAATATGAAAACGCCTCTATCACATGGATGGTAACCGGCGAAACGTCGCCCTATTTGATAACGACATTATTTGATGATGAAAGCCTGGCAGAGCACCTGCACGAACTAATGGCTGAAGAATGGGAAGTTTTTATATTTAACAGCACTACCAAACAAAGCGTTATTGTCTTAAAGCAGCCCGCAAAATATTCAATCAACAAAAAGCTAATTGATTACACAGCAATAGAAGTCATGAGTGGCCCGATCGGTCAACTAACCTATAACGAACTGCTGCACGTTGGATCTGTCTTTGTCCTTGATAATATCGATGAATTCACAATGACCAAAATAATCCGAGGTCAAATCGGCACCAGAGGAATCCTGCAGATAATTAACAACACCGAGAGCCATTTCAAGATCAATGATCGCCGATCAGAAAACAGGGTGTCAGATCATTCCCCCGAATACAGCACTCTGGACGAAAAAAACTTACTGCAAAAATTCAGGGCACTAACGCCCGACGACAAACAAACCATCATCAACCTAATGAATTCATTATCTAAAAAATAAACCACGGGTGAGCTATGAAAAATGGAATTAAAATCTTTTTATTAAGCATTATTTTTACCAGCCCCGTCATTAATGCTGGCGAACCTGTTCAATGGTATTTTGGTTTAAGCGGTGGTGGCGACACAAACCCTAACGCTGGTTTTTCATGGGGTGCTGTAAAAAACAACTGGATGTGGAACATTTCTGTTATTGGAGACAACGACTACGCAACCGACGAACTACTAGACTACCCAGTGCCGCATAACGACTACACCGTTACAAACAATGATGCAACCGTGGGTAACACCATGGGTTTTGATGGCACAAAAATAATTAAGCTAAGTGAGACCGTTTCCTTTTTATTGGGGGGCGGCCTCTATTTTAGAGGAGGCTGCGAAGTGGCTGAGTCAAATGTCACGGGCTGGGAATATTGCCAAAGCAACAAAGATGAAACCATTCCCTCAATCAACACGGGGCTTTTTTTAATCGCCCCGGATTCACAGGTCGGCATAAGAGCTCACAGCTATCGTGGTGTTGAATTATTTGTCAGCTGGTTTAATTAATCACTTCCATTGAACAGACGGGATCAACAAGCCAGCCGGGCCTTTTCTTGATAATTGAGTATTACCAATCGTCAAATATTTACTGTTAATAATTTCTCCCACATTACCGGCATCATGTTGCTGCATTTCTAATAAATATTCCATAATGGGTGACATGGGGTCCAGCATAACAACCGTTTTACCCGCTAATTCATTGCTCATAAACGGATGCGGGATAATATTCATATCGGCATTTTTCATCTGCTGAGTAATTTCTTCCTCGACAATTTCGGCAGCACTAAACGCATCTAAATACGCTTTTAACTTAGCCGGGTCAGCAGCAGCTTTTGCTTCTGCCAATGAAAACGGCACCTTGTTCATATCACGCCGCTGGCGGTAAATTCGACCATCACTGCCATAACGATCAGGCACTATATTCGTTGGCCCGTTATACGCCCACACAGGATCAACCGACGATGAAAAGCTTTCGATCTCACCTGTTGCATTATCAATAACAGCATAAACAAACATCGGGATATCACCATCGCCTAAGTTATAAGGTGGGGATGAGTTGATGTAATAAAACGATCCTTCTGAGCTACCCCCACTAACGCCGCCGCGCTGGCAGTAAACTTCAAAATTATTAGTGCTATCATTTGATGACGGGTAAGCTGATGCGCTCGTCGATGTTGTACCTATTGCTGTACCCAGGCCGTACTGACCACCTATTAGCGTTGCCCACGTAGAAGCGCTCCATGCTACAACTTGAGTTGCAATTTTAATCTCTGACTGCCCGACAGAATTCGCATCAATGTCCCCTTGAGCCACAGAGTTTTTAGCCGCCAGAGCACCGCTATCAGAGATCGTCGCCAGCGTTTGCGTACCGGTATGATTTGCCCTGGCAACAACACTTGATCGGTGCCAGCCATCGAGCAAATCAGCATCCAGACCCGAGCCGGCGCCATCCACACTCAATAGCAGCGCCAAAATCTCAGCCGCGCTTTGATCTGCCGTGGCGTTGTTTTCAATACCATTGAGTTTTGATTTGTCGCTGCTGCTCATAAAACCAGCCAGCAAAGTGGTGGCCACCGCGTGCAAGCTGCCGCCAGATCGGCTGCCGTGAGAGCTGTCGCCAAAGCGGGCAACGGGTAATGAGCCGGCGTTCAAATTATTCGCATTGCGATAAAAGGCCTCGGTCTGGCCGTTTAACTGGTCTGAATTTCTCACCTTCATTTCATATAAAGTAGCCAGCAGTTCCCAGGCCACGCCGTTCCAGTTTTCAAAATATTTGTTCGCGGCATTCCAGCGCTTGGCGTTGGTGGGTAAATTGCTGAGCGCGGCCACACCGTCGAGCAGCTTAATCGCCGATTGATTGTTTTCAACAATATACGCCAGCAGCGCTGCGTAGCCGTCACCCGCTATCGGTTTATTAAAATCAGCCATTTAAAATCCCTCAATTGCAATAGAAAAATCACCGCTGACGCGCACGCCGTTTTCGTCAAATAACAGCACTTTGCACTCAGTCGGGTACGGCGCATCCACAAAATCATAAATCGCGATGACCGGTGTGGTCCCTTTGGGCGTTACGCTAATCGATTCCACATCGACAAAGCCCTTAGTAAACGCATAAACAGTGCCGCCCACATCGGTTGACACAGCGGCGCCAGATCCGGCCTCGGTTTTTTGTTTCACCGCCAGTTTTAATTTAATGCTGTTAACCTGTAACTGGTCATCGCCACCGGTGGCGGCAAACTCTAATTTAAACTTCACATAACGAAAATCCAGCGCATACTGCTGCCAGGTGCCGGGGTAATCTGTCCAGGCATCACCGATTAATTTTTTAACCGATATGGTCGGTGTAATCGTCACAGCACCATCCAGCACCGTGCTGTCCAGCAGTAAGGTTATTAATGTGCCACTGAGGTTGGTGCCGTAATCAAACTCTTGCTCAATAAAGGCGGTGTTAACTGACGGCTCCATGTAAAAAGGAAAGCCTGCATCAATCTGGTCCTGCGGGCTGGCCCAGGCATTATTAACAAAATGCTCCGTCCAGCTTTCAGTGGTGTTCACCGGTAAAATTAAATTGCCGTCCTGCATCTGAAAAACATTGCTCAAGGTGCCCGAATAATCGCTGAGCCATTCCTTGTGTAAAATAAAGTCCGGCGGCTCATCCACGTTTTCCAGCACTGAGATTTCAGCGCCATAATTAC
>JAOUKT010000096.1 GCA_029882395.1 Gammaproteobacteria bacterium | reverse complement strand
GTGCGCCGGTGCTGTATGAAGACTACCCGGCGGGCGTGGATACAGTGGTGTTAAAAAATGTGGCGCCAGGTGTGGCCGATGCGTTTGTGGCGGCAGATATTTTTAACGCCCCGGGTTACACCTTAGTGCACAAGGTGGCGTTTAATGCGGACTCGCAAGCCGATGAAGCGTTTGTGAGTGAAGGCGGTGAAACCTTTGTGAGTGAAGCCGGTGAAACCTTTGTGAGTGAGGCATCAAACACCGTCACGCTGACTTTCTCACCGCCGCTGATTAAGAGTTTGGCCAAGGGCACGGCGATTAATTATGAAAACGTGGCCTACACCATGAAATTTAAAGACGACTCGCAAAGCGTAAAAATAAGCAGCGACCGAACCTACCACAAACAAGTTGAACTGATTGAGTACATAGCCTGATGGTATTAAGAAGCAGCGATTTAACACCGATAACCGATGTCGATGGCGACAGTGACTTTTATAAAGTCATTGATGACAGTGAGTCGAATCCGCTTTTAAAAGATAAAAGAGTCGTCGCCAAACATTCAACCGGCGGCATGATTTCTCATGGCGGCGGGATAAAGCCACTCAGTGGTGATTCTGTTGATGCTATTTATAGCTTATGGGATTCTGGCGGAGCAGAAGAATATTATAAAATTGCAACTTTGCAGTATTACCCAACGAAAGACAACGGAGAATATGTTGAGCTAGATTTATATTATGGAGGTTTATTATTTTCAAACAAAGGAGGAATGAAAATAGGGCTCTCAAACAGAGGGGGTTTTTTAAAACGGGTTTATTCAATATATGGCGCGATTAATAATATTTCTAAAGTGGGAATAAAAGCATATATTGAAACAGATTCAACGATTAGTGTTTATATGTATCATGCTACAGCACCAGGTTCGCATTTAACGATTAAGTTATCTACAAGCGCATATGGACATGGGGCGATAATTGTTCCACCACATAAATTAATCTCTATACCATCACCCTCAGGTACATTATCTTTCGATACCACATCTGGAAAATATGCAGACGGTGTGCCCGATGGGAGCGAAGACTTAAAGACAATACCGACTATGCAAAATGGCTGGACAATTCTTTCCGGATCGATCAATGGTTATGAGCGATATTCGTCTGGCTTGGTTAATTTGAATTTTTATATAACAGCAGGTATTACCACGGACGGCACTTTGCTATTTACAATGCCTGCGGGCTATAGACCGTCGAGCGATATCACATTAAAACTACATGCATCTGGCGGGGCAGTGGGTGCTTCTGCGAGATTGTCAATTAGCGCATCAGGAGCGGTTGTTTTTTATGGGCTTGGATCTGCCACAAACATAATATTTAATGATAGTTATAAGGCGGGCGGTTAATGAACGGCTTCAAACACAACAAAGTTTCCAAAACATTCGTCGCCCATGTCAAAGACTGGGATGGCGAAACCCAGCCCAATGACGGTATTCACATTATATTACCCAGCCCTAAGCAGGGGTTTGAATACTACAAAGTCACCGGTGATTTTGTTGGTGATCACCCGTATTGGGATGGCCAGACACAACCGCAAAACACAGACCATGCGATCACGCCTTATGCGCCGGTGATCGGTTGCCTGCAGCACAAAGCCACGCTTAATAACCCGGATGATGCGCTTGACGTAACCTGGGGCGAAGGTGACCCGGATGCCGCCAGCAAACGGGCGGCAATGGCCGCAAAACAAAACCGCGCAGCGATTAATGCTGAGGCGCAAACAAGAATCACCGCGTTGATTCCTATGGATGAGCCAACGACCGACATCAATAAAATTATAATTAAAGAGATCAACCTGCAAGCACGCGTTTGCGAGCTGCAGGGCGTGATGATAGATCACTTAATCGACGCGGCCAACCCGGATATCACTCCAGCTGAGCAGGCAGAATACAACGCCATTAAACCGATTTGGCATGAAATCAAAGCCATTCGCGCCACGGCAAAAGCGGCCAAAGATGCCAACACAGCCGTCGTTGATATTGTATGGTAAGCCTTGTTTACCCTTCGCGGGGCTTCGATAGTTTGTCGTTCAAAAGCAAGCAGCCGACTTTATATGATGCCAGCAGCAATGGTCGCTCGGCATCGCGTCATGTGGGCGGCCATATGTTTTATATAGGCATAAGTCACCCTGAGTTGCCGCGGCATTTATACGCACAGATTGATGGTTTTTTGAGTTACGTTGGCAAATCTAAAAAGTTTTTAATTGTGCTGCCAGACAGGGCCGAGCCGCAAGGCGTGGCCACCGGCACACCGGCAGTGAATAACGCCGGCGGTTATGCCAAAGGCATCAGTTCAATTAATTTAAAAAACTTAACGCCCAGCGTTACCGGCTGGTTTAAAGAAAACGATTTTTTTAAATTTCAAAATCATGCCAAAGCGCACATGTGCATGCAGAATTTAGACTCCGATGTCGCCGGCAATGGTGTGCTGGTGTTTGAACCACCGCTGCCACAAGCCGTGGCCGATGGCGAGCCGCTGGTGGTTAGAGACGTGCCGTTTCAGGTGGTGTGCCTTAACAACCACAGTCATCAGGTTAATCTGAGCCGTTATGGCACCAATATGATGTTGATGGAAGCGGTTTAATGTATATCAGTACAGAATGGTCGGCTGAGTCGATAGCGGCGCTGGATTCAGGTGAAACAGAATTTTATCAACTGCTATTTATGGACCTGTCCACGCCGTTGTATTACACCTCTGCACCGTATAATGTGACCGGTGACGACGGCGTTGTTTGGTTGTCATCGGCCGACATCACCGGCTGGCCAAAATCGTACACCGATTCACTGGGGCTAAATTCAAGCAGCATATCAATCAACATGGCCGGTGCGCCATTAGCCAACCAGGTGCTGCCGCTTACTGAAAACGCCACTCACAAATCGGTCATGTTTTATTATTACCTGCCGGCCACGGGCCAGGCTGTGCCGGCATGGCAGGGCACAATCAACAACGTCAGCAGTGAAGAAGATAACCAGGCTGGCAAATCAACCATTAAATGGGAGATAGACTCGCACGCCACAGGTTTTGATGACGTGCGCGGCCGCGTGCTCACCGACAAAGAACAGCAGCGCCTGCACCCGGGCGACACCGGTTTTAAGTACGTCGGCAAAATTGAAGCGGCGTTGTCCAGTTGGAACAGCGATGATGACAGCAGCAGCACAGGCTGGTCATTTTTAGACGGCACGCTCGATGTAGGTTCGCAGCTGCTTGATAAGGTGTCCGCCGGGCTCGACAATGCAGGTGAAGACCTGCAAGATTTATGGGATTCGGTCTTTGGTGGTGGTGGGGGCAGCAGCGCACCCGCCGCCGTATCAAAACCCGAGCCCAAAATCGACGACTTTAAAAACAACATGGCAAAGCTGCCGTCGTCTCGTCGGCGGTTGCAGGTGGTGTATGGCCGGGATGTAGCCGTAAAGCCAGAGATGCTCTTTATCAGCACCGACCCGGATAACACCAATGTCTTATACATCGGTTATTTGTTGTGTGAGGGCGCAATCGGCGGCATTGTTGATATTCAGTTTGAGGGCGACTCTTACCTAAGCAGCCGTTACGCCAGCAACGTCACCTTGCTTGATTCAACATTAGGCACAGACACTCAGCCAGCCAGCGCGGCATTAATCGCAAAATTCCCCACCTTATGGACAGCGGCGGACCAGTGCAAAGGCTGCGCCACCATGGTGATACAATACACCGCCGGTGACATGTTCTCAGGCCAGCCCGAGCCATTGGTGATTATCGATGGCCGCGAAGTCTATGACCCGCGCACAGGCGTAACAGCCTCCAGCGCCAATCCGTTTTTAAACATGCGCGACTACGCCATGAACCCATTGTTTGGCCGCGGCTTACCGCAGGCCATGATCAATGATCAGGCCACCATCGAAGCCGCCAACCTGGCAGACGTGAATGCGCTCGACCATGACGGCAGTGGCACCGGCACGTACTCAAGCACGCCAGAGTCTGTCAGCTTGCTGGCCTTTAATGGTGTGATCTCAACTGACGACACCCTAAAATCCAACCTTAATAAAATGTTATTTTGTGGGCGCGCAAAATTCCCGTGGATAAATGGCCGCTACGAGTTCGTCACCGAAAAAGCCGGTGAAGTAGCGACGGCCACTTTCACCGATAAAGACATACAGGGCCCTGTAAAATTCAGCAGGTTGCCCGCGCAAAAAAAATACAACCGCGTTTACTACAGCTTTATCGACCCGCGTTATGATTACCTGGTGGTGCCGGTCCCGGTTCACTCGGATGCTTACCTGGCAATAGACAACAACGTGCCCAGTGTTTACGAAATAGCCAACCCGTTCGAAAACAATGCCTACCGCGCAGAAAACAGAGCCGATACCATTTTAAAAGTATCCCGCTCAGACATACTGCTCGGCTTTAAAGCCGCCAGTGCCGGCGCGATAAAAGTAAAGCAGGGCGATATGATCAAGCTCACGCTCGAATCAAAGGGCTGGGTCAACAAAAGCTTTTATGTCGGCAAAAAAATAACCCAAAGCAATGCCGATGTGGCCCTCGCGCTAAAGGAATACACAAGCACCGATTACGACTGGGCAGTAAGCGTCGAAGACGTGCCGCCAGAGGACACCTACCTGATCGATAACGTGCACGAACGAACAGAGTGGAACGCCAACTTTGGGCTCGATGCTATTCACTATCACACCGATTTTGATTCGATCGGGGGTTTTAATAAACAAAATACCAGCCATGATGAAGTGGCCGGGCATGTGTCATTAATACCCAATGTGACCGATGCCTTTATCACGCGCTCGATAAACAATATTCATACGCTGTTGATCTGGAGCAAAAAACGGAGTGTTCGTTTCACTGTGTCGTTACATGACACGGTGAACAGAACGTTTGCGCCTAACTATATTTATGTTGGTATAGGTAACCCGAGTGGAACTAATTTTATCGGTTTAAGAATTGAAGCATATAATGCCGGGCTAAATTACATCACGGCCAGAGTAATGGCGAAAAATGCATCGGGTACCACGGTTGCGCCTTCAGCGGTCAACCTCACAGCGACTCGAGCGGGCCCAGCTAAAACCGTTCGTTTTATCGAAGTTGAGCTGATCTTGTCGAGCGATAAGTTGGTCATGAGGAATGTGGGGTCACAAACTATAACAACCAACCTGCCGACGGGAACCATCGATGCTGACATGGCTGTGTATATGAATGTGCCTGTGCTGTCTGGTCTGAATTTAGCCGCATTAACATCATGGACCTTTATGCAGCACCGCGTGTGATGCTGCGCTTAGCGGGGAGGCATCATCGGTGGTTTGCACTGAAGCAAATCGGCGTTGCCCGTTAAAAAGTAAGCCAGGTAATGCAGCAGCTCGGCTCGCAAAGCATGAACCAGATCTGAGTGCAGGCTTTGCTCTTCAAGCACAATCAGGTTGGGTGTGTTTAAAAACACACCGGTTTGGTTTGGGGCGGTAGTTAGCGCGCTGATATCATCAGTTATAATAATCATAAGCTGGTGGTTACTGGTGCCAGCGTCGGAGCAATCAGCAAGGGTTGTAAACTGGTCGTCAATCTCAAAAGCTGTTAAGGCCGAGCTGCCACTATCATCTCGATAACCAATACCTAAATCAGTCACAAAGTCGACATCAAAACCAAAACCGTGATTAGTGTCGTCGGTGGTTTCAGCGTCGCAACCTGCAAACAAAGCCAAAATAAAAGTCATAACAATTATCTTCATAGCCAATTCCCTTTAAATAACA
>JAOUKT010000095.1 GCA_029882395.1 Gammaproteobacteria bacterium | reverse complement strand
ATGACCCGCAGCCTGTGACGGGGACTATCCCCCAAATACTGTTGCAAACAAACATCTGTTGTACTGAAGACAGCTCAGACAGCTGTATTTTCCGCTGTTCTATTTTAAGCTTTATAAGCTCTGCTTTATTTAATATCAGTTCGCGCATGATTCCTGCGACGGCACAGTCTGTTACGGCCGGTGTTAACCACTGGTTATTTACCATAACAAATAAGTTAGTACTGACACCCTCGATTAAATAGTCATGCTGGTCAAGCATTATGCCCTCATGAATCTGATCATTATGCCACTCATTCCTGGCCAAGACCTGATCCAGACGATTTAAATGTTTGATACCGGCTAAAGCAGGATTGATCATTAAACGATGCTGGCATATGCGTACATTAACACCCCGCTGCTGATATTCAAGCACAAAATCCGGCCAGCTATTAAGACTGATAATAACGCTGGCTTGTTCAATTCCTGTGGCCGCATAACCCCGTCCGCCCTGCCCCCTGCTGACCACAATTTTCAGTACAGAAGGCTCGTTGGGGAAACTCAGCTTTTTAATATCCGCTAATAATTCAGCTTCAAGCGGTGCTTTGATGGCGAGTCTTTCACAGCCCTGTTTTAAGCGCCTGAAATGCTCAGACCAATAGTGTAAGTGCCTGCCAGAAACCGCA
This sequence comes from Gammaproteobacteria bacterium, assembly GCA_029882395.1. Classification (GTDB taxonomy): domain Bacteria; phylum Pseudomonadota; class Gammaproteobacteria; order SZUA-229; family SZUA-229; genus JAUVDT01. Next base: position 5,125 of record JAOUKT010000095.1, on the reverse strand, counting down.
ATGGTTTCAAAAACACCGTCACCATAATTTAAGCCGCGATCTTTTATTGAAAGCTGATCAGTAACATGACCATTGACTAATACCGTGCTCATCAGCGATGCGCCTGACCCGACTGACCAGCAGACAGGGCATTACTCAGCGCATTGATCATGCCCTTGGCTTTGGCTCTGGTTTCAGCCAGTTCATGCAACGGTTCTGAATCCGCCACAATGCCACCGCCTGCACGAAAACTAATATGCTGCCCGGTTTTTACCAGGGTACGAATCAGTATATTCATATCCATATCCCCGTTCCGATTAATATAGCCGATCGAACCGGTGTAGGCGCCGCGTCCGGTAGCTTCTAGTTCGGCCAGTATCTGCATGCAACGTACTTTCGGGCAACCCGTTATCGTGCCCCCTGGAAACACCGCCTTGATGATGTCAACCGGACTGATACCTGGCCGAACCCGACCCGTAACATTGGATACAATATGGTGCACATGCTGATAACTTTCAATGCTCATGAGCTCATCAACCGTAATTGAACCGGGCTCGCAAACGCGACCTAAATCATTGCGCTCAAGGTCAAGCAACATGATATGTTCGGCTCTTTCTTTGGGGTTTGATAGTAATTCATTGCACAATAGCTGGTCTTTATTTTCATCAGCCACGCGTGGCCTGGTTCCGGCGATGGGTCTTGTATCAACCTGTTTGCCTTTTAAACTGACTAATCGCTCCGGAGAGGAAGAAATCACGCTGCCACCTGGCATGACCGACAGGCAGGCGAATGGTGACGGGTTATTTAAGCGCAATAATAAAAACAGTTCGCTGTCACTGAGCTCCTGCTCAAGCTGCACCTGCCAGAGGCGCGACAGATTAGCCTGAAAAATATCCCCATCAACAATATATTGGTGTATTTTTTCAAGGTTTTTTAAATGGATACTGGCGGCTTCTTCCTTAAACGATGACGAGATATGTGTTAGCTCAACCGGCTGCAGTTTTTCACACGCCAACTTAACAAGTTGCAGGTAATGCTGATGATCAACAGCGGCTTCTGAGACAAAATACGCCTGATTTTTTTGATGATCGACTATCACAGCCGATTGAAAACGTGTCGCCAGTGCAACAGGCAGACCACTGACATCGGCTGGCAAAGTTAAAGCCGTCTCGATTTCTGCTGCCATTTCATAAGATAAATAGACAAACCAGCCGCCGGTAAAAGGTAAGTCGCTATCATTTTTTTGATCAGTCGTTTCGGCTTGCCAGAGAGACGCTAACGCCTCAAAAAAACCCGAGCCGTTAAGATACTTAGCTGAAGACAGATGAAGACCGTTATGATCCAGACACAGCGTCTCACCGGGAAATGAGAACAGAATATCATAACGTGCCGAAGCACCGATCGCTGTACTGGATAATAAATGGGGGTACTGCTTTGAGTCTGATGCATGCAATGCCAGCAAGTCAGGCACAAAACCGAGTGCTGTAATATGTGTAAGACCGTTCTGGAAGCTAGATGGGGCATTATTAACAACACTCCCATCTATCATACTCAGCATCCCGTAACGGCAGTAAAAAAAAGCCTGTTTTAGACTTTTTTCAGTACCAGTGTACCGTTAGTACCGCCAAAACCAAATGAGTTTGACATCGCCACATCAATCTTCATTTCACGAGCCGTATGCGGTACAAAGTCAAGGTCACAGTCAGGGTCTTGCTCATCCAGGTTGATCGTTGGCGGTGCCACCTGATCACGTATAGCCAGCGCGGTAAAGACCGCTTCGATACCACCAGCCGCACCCAGCAGGTGGCCCGTCATCGATTTGGTAGAGCTGACAGCGACTTTTGAAGCATGATCGCCCAATGCTGTTTTAACAGCCATGGTTTCAGCAACATCACCCGCTGGTGTTGAGGTACCGTGAGCATTAATATAATCACAGCTATCCATGTTAAGGCCGGCATCTTTCATCGCCGATACCATGCAACGTGCAGCGCCTTCACCACCTTTAGACGGCATGGTCATGTGATACGCATCGCCACTCATACCAAAACCGGCTACTTCAGCATAAATGGTAGCGCCACGTGCTTTAGCGTGTTCGTATTCTTCAAGTACAACACAGCCAGCACCATCTCCGAGAACAAAGCCATCACGGTTAACATCCCAGGGACGACTGGCGGCTTCAGGATCATCATTGCGCTTAGACAAAGCACGAGCAGCAGCAAAACCACCCAGACCCAATGGGCTGGTAGCATTCTCTGCACCACCGGCCACCATGACATCGGCATCGTTATAAGCGATGATACGTGCGGCATGACCAATACTGTGTGTACCCGTGGTGCAGGCGGTGACCAGTGCGATATTGGGGCCTTTAAGGCCGCGCATAATCGACAGATTGCCTGAAATCATATTGATAATGGTGCTGGGAACAAAGAAAGGCGAAATCTTTCGAGGACCGTTCTCCATCCAGCTTGCATGATTGCTCTCAATCAAAGGCAAGCCGCCGATACCTGAACCGACTGAAACACCAATACGCTCAGCATTTTCATCGGTTACTTCAATGCCACTGTCATCCAGCGCCTGAATACTGGCTCCAAGACCATACTGAATAAATGAATCCATTTTCTTCAGGTCTTTTCTGGCGATATACAACTCAGGATCAAAATCTTTCACTGAAGCGGAAAACTGCGTACTAAAGTCACTGACATCAAATGTCGATATTTTAGCCGCACCACTTTTGCCTTTAAGAATATTATCCCAGGAAGATTTAACATCATTACCGACAGGAGTAACCAGACCGACACCAGTAATAACAACACGACGCTTAGACAAGGAGCTCACCTTTAACTTTGTTACAACGTTTAACACAACGCTATAATATCAAACTGAAGAAACAACAAAGGGGCATTATACAATAATGCCCCTTTGTTGATAAATACTGATTGCTAATTTAGCTTAAATTGGCATTAACAAAATCAATTGCCTGCTGAACGGTAGTAATTTTCTCAGCTTCTTCATCAGGAATTTCACATTCAAATTCTTCTTCTAAAGCCATGACTAATTCGACTGTATCTAGTGAATCTGCGCCCAGGTCATCAACAAATGAAGCAGTGTTTACAGCTTCTTCTTCTTTAACACCTAATTGCTCTACAACAATTTTACGAACTCGTTCTTCGATACTGCTCATTGAAAATTCCTCAAAAAATAATCCAATATTGGTGCGCGGTATTGTATTGAATAACTGCGCTGCTTTCCACCCTTTATCGGTAAAAAATCAGCACCAAACACACGCACAATAATTCTATAAAAAACAATAACTTAGTTAACCGGATTTCACAAGCCGGCTATATAAGCATTACGGCATATACATGCCGCCATTAACATTAATCGTTTCACCCGTGATATATGACGCTTCGTCGGATGCCAAAAAACTGACCGCATTGGCAATATCTTCCGCTGCACCCAGCTTATTTAGCGGGATTTGCTGAATAAGTGCCTCACGCTGCTCCTCTGGCAATTCACGCGTCATATCCGTATCAATAAAGCCCGGAGCGACGGTATTAACGGTGATATTACGTGAACCAATCTCTCTGGCAAGAGACTTTGTAAAGCCTAAAATACCAGCTTTGGCTGCTGAATAATTAGTCTGCCCGGGGTTGCCGGTTAAACCCACCACTGAACCTATATTAATAATACGGCCATTACGCGCCTTCATCATGCTGCGAATAACGGCTTTAGAGAGGCGGAAAATAGAAGTCAGATTGGTATTGATAATGTCATGCCACTGATCATCTTTCATCATCATAAGCAGGTTATCACGGGTAATACCGGCATTATTGACCAGTATATTCACCGCTCCGTACTCATCAGTAATGGCTTTAATGACCGCTTTGATTGAATCAGCATCCGTTACATTAAGACACATGCCCTGACCTTTAACACCCGCATCAGCCAGATAAGCAGAAATACTCTCGGCGCCACTATCGGACGTTGCCGTACCGACAACAAGCGCACCTTGCTGGCCCAGTTTTTCAGCAATCGCCCGGCCAATACCACGACTGGCACCGGTAACCAGTACGACTTTGTCCTGTAATTTAGTCATATTATGATTCTCCACAAAAATTCTTCAAATAGCCTTCAATTCGCTGGCAGTGAATAGCGACTGTTACTGCAATTCTTCAATCACTTTCTTCATACCATCGGGGCTAACTAATGCCAGCGACGGTACGGCTTTATTAATTCTCTTATTCAGGCCAGACAACACTTTACCCGGACCACATTCAACCGTGGCTTCTACACCCGCTTCAATAAGGTTATTGACACTATCAACCCATAAAACAGGGTTAAATAACTGATCTTTAAGCACGGCCTTCATCTCACTGACAGACGTGCAGGGTTTTGCCGTCACCGTATGGTAAACCGGTATCTCAGGCATTTTTATCTCCATTTCAGCCAGCTTGAGCGCCAGCTTATCAGCCGCGCCTTTCATCAATGAGCTATGCGAGGGCACGGATACCGGTAGCAGTAGTGCGCGTTTTGCTTTAGCTGCTTTAGCCAGCTCAATCGCAGCGTTCACCGCCTCAGTCTCACCGGCAATAACGACCTGACCCGGTGAATTAAAATTAACCGCCTGCACCACACCGTCAACCTGTTCACAGATATTGATTAAGGTGTCATCATCAAGGCCTAAAATAGCCGCCATCGCGCCCTGGCCTTCTGGCACCGCTTCCTGCATCAAACGCCCTCGTTCTGCCACCAGCGTTACGGTATCGACCAGAGACATACTACCGGCACAAACCAAAGCGGCATATTCGCCTAAGCTATGTCCGGTCATCATTGAGGGTTTTAAATCACATGAGGCAGTAAAGGCGCGATACATGGCCACACATGCCGTTAAGATAGCGGGCTGGGTAAATTCAGTTTGATTGAGTTTTTCGGCGGGGCCGTTTTGTACCAGATCCCATAAGTCATAACCCAATGCGGCAGAGGCTTCATCAAACGTTGCCTTCACTTCTGGATATTCTGAATAGAAATCAGCCAACATACCGACTGACTGTGAGCCCTGACCTGGAAATACAAACGCAAATTTCATTAAAAAAACCGCCCAAAATCTAATTGCTTTATCAAAAGAGGCGGCATTATAACGAATGAG
>JAOUKT010000094.1 GCA_029882395.1 Gammaproteobacteria bacterium | reverse complement strand
ACAACGATTAACGTAGAAATACCGATTTTCGACTAATAACGTCTGCCTCTCGCCTCTCGCCTCTCGCCTCTCGCCTCTCGCCTCTCGCCTCTCGACTTCCGACTTCCGACTTCCGACTTCCGACTTCCGACTTATGACTTCCGACTTATGACTTATGACTTATGACTTATGACTTATGACTTATGACTTATGACTTCCGACTTATGCCTGCCAACTAGCATTCTATGGCCTGGATAATTCCTCTTCAATCTTCGCCCAGGAGTCTCTCAAGGTCACTGTTCGGTTATAAACAGGCTTTTCGCTGCGGCCTGTATCCAGGCAAAAATAGCCTTCACGCTCAAACTGAAAACGCTCACCTGGCTCAGCATTAGCTAAGGCCGGTTCTAAATAACACCGACTCAATACCTGCAATGAATCCGGATTGAGGCGCTGATGGTAATCCACGCCGTCTTTTGAGCTATCGGGTACAGGATGGTTAAACAAACGGTCATAGAGCCGTACTTCGGCCTCCAGCGCCTGTTCTGCTGATACCCAGTGAATCACGCCCTTCACTTTACGGCCTTCCGGGTTCTTACCCAGTGTCTGTGCATCATAATGGCAACGCAGTTCGATAATCTCGCCCTGCTCATCTTTAATCACCTGATCACAACGAATGACATAGCCATAGCGCAAACGCACTTCTTTGCCTAATACCAGTCGCTTGAACTTGTTATTGGCTTCTTCACGAAAATCATCCCGGTCAATATAAACTTCACGGCTAAAGGGCACGTTACGGCTGCCCATGTCGTCATTTTGCGGGTGATTGGCGGCCGATAACTGCTCCACCTGGCCTTCAGGATAATTCTCAATCACCACTTTCAAGGGATTCAGAACCGCCATTCGACGCGGAGCATTGGCATTTAAGTCATCGCGAATGGCGCTTTCCAGCATGCCCATTTCGACACTGTTATCGGATTTGGTAATGCCAATGCGATCACAAAACTCGACGATTGAGCCCGCGGTATAACCCCGACGGCGCAAACCAGCAATGGTGGGCAGGCGCGGGTCATCCCAGCCCTCAACGTGGCCTTCTTCCACCAGCTCGGTGAGTTTACGCTTGCTCATCACGGTAAATTGCAGATTCAAACGTGAAAACTCGATTTGCTGTGGGTGGCACGCAATCGATATATTATCCAGCACCCAGTCATATAATGGCCGGTGATCGGCAAATTCAAGCGTGCACAATGAATGCGTGATGCCTTCCAGTGCATCTGAAATAGGGTGCGTGAAGTCATACATGGGATAAATACACCACTCCTCGCCGGTCTGGTGATGCACCACACCGTGGCGGATACGATACAGCGTCGGGTCACGCATATTCATATTCGGCGAAGCCATATCAATCTTCGCTCGCAAAACGCGCGAGCCATCTTCAAACTCACTGGCTCGCATACGTTTAAATAAATCCAGGTTTTCATCGACCGAACGCTCGCGGTATGGGCTATTCTTACCGGCTTCTTTTAACGTACCGCGGTATTCACGGGTTTCTTCCGCTTTTAAATCACAAACATAAGCCAGGCCTTTCTCAATCAGCTCTATTGCAAACTCGTACAGGTTTTCAAAATAGTCAGAGGCATAAAAAAGACGGTCCTGCCAGTCAAAACCCAGCCATTTCACATCCTCCTGAATGGCGTGAATATAGTCCTGTTTCTCTTTACCGGGGTTGGTGTCATCAAAACGCAGATTACACTGGCCCTGATAGTCACTGGCAACACCAAAGTTCAGGCAAATCGACTTGGCATGACCAATATGCAAAAAACCATTGGGTTCAGGCGGAAACCGGGTATGCACCTTGCCATCATTCTTATTGGCAGCAAGATCCTCATCAATCATATGACGAATAAAGTTAGATGTTTTGGTAGACGACTTGGAACCTTCAAGGCTCATAGAGAAAACCTGCAAAATATTTGAAAAAAGCTATTTTACATGAAAAATGACTGAGTCATTAGTTTTTACACCTGTCCTGATAATCCTGATGAAAAAAGAGATCGCATCATGATCTGAATATAACCAAAAGCGCATTCATTGCCAGCTAAGCAGTGCAAAACCGTCGATACATTTTAAGAGCAAGTTCATGATCACCGGAATGGGCTGCACCGTATCAATCATGCTGTTAGCCCCTGCTCAGCAAAACAACACAATAAAAACCGAGCTCTGGCTTTAGCGCTTTTGCTTTAAAATAATTTGCGCGCATCAAAGTCATCTGATAGGGTGCTTTAGTGGTTTACATGACCGCTCACATTAGCAGTGACGCTTTAAATGTGATTAAACTTATATGGAGATTCCCATGAAGATATCTAATGCTCAGGCATTTGCACAGCTGTGCAATCAATACCTTTTTATCATTCTCACCACAGCATTACTCATCACACCCAATATCAGTCATTCAATAACTATCAGCGATTTATATATTTCTGAAATCATGGCCAACCCCGAAGCTGTCAGTGACAGCAATGGTGAATGGTTTGAATTATATAACCCGGGTAGCGAATTATTTAGTTTTAACGACATCGTGCTGTCTGATAACGATTCAAACCATCATCTAATCAGTGCCAGTGATGCATTGATTATTCAGCCCGGCAGCTATTTCGTTTTTGGCAATAATGGCGATAGCAGCAGCAACGGTGGCTATAGCGCTGATTATATTTACAGCAATTTTGTTCTGGCCAACAGCAGTGACGAAATCATATTAACGGATACGCAAGGCAACAGCTTGCAACTCGCTTATGAATCCGGCTTCATACCCAGCGGGCACAGCATGGCCTTAACTTCAGCGGCAATGACCATTGCCAACTACGACATAACAACCGATTTTAACTACGGCGTGGGTGACTTCGGTACCCCGGGCACAAACGGCAGCAGCCAGCTTGCACCTGCCGCCGTGCCTGAACCATCATCACTGATACTGCTTTTAAGCGGCTTACTCGTTGCCGGCTACCAGGCAAGAAAAAACGCAAAACCATAGACAGAATATTTGAGTCTTGAGTCTTGAGTCTTGAGTCTTGAGTCTTGAGTCTTGAGTCTTGAGTCTGTCTTCATTGCCATGAAGACTCTCGATTATGACTTATGACTTATGACTTATGACTTATGACTTATGACCTCCGACTTCTGACTTCTGACCTCCGACTTCTGACTTCTGACCTCCGACTTCTGACTTCCGACTTCCGACTTCCGACTTCCGACTTCCGACCTCCGACTTCAGACTTCCGACCTCTGACTTCTGTTTTAATCTCGCCCATATGTATCATCAAACCGCACAATATCATCTTCACCCAGATAACTACCGGACTGCACCTCAATCATTTCCAGTGGCACCACACCCGGGTTTTCAAGCCGGTGCTTAACACCCAGAGGGATATAACTCGACTGATTTTCAGTGATGATAATAACCTCATCACCTCGCGTGACTTTGGCCGTGCCTTTAACCACAACCCAGTGTTCCGCACGGTGATGATGCATTTGCAATGATAAAGCAGCGCCCGGTTTAACCACAATGCGCTTGACCAGAAACTGTTCACCCTGATCAATATAGTCATAACTGCCCCAGGGCCTGGCTGTCTGTCGATGCATGGTAGCCTCCGAGCGTGAAGCCTTTTCCAATTTATCGACTATCAGCTTAACATCCTGCACCCGGTCTTTAGATGACACCATAATCGCATCAGGGGTTTCAACAATCACCAGATTATCCACGCCGACAGCAGTCACTAATTTACTGCTGGCATGGCAATAGGAATTATTCACATCGTGCACAATCACATCACCAACAATGACATTACCGGCCTCATCCTTATCGCGAATATGCCATAACGCCGACCAGGAGCCGACATCGCTCCACTGAGTATGCAAGGGTACAACAGCCGCATGCTGTGTTTTTTCCATCACCGCGTAATCAATAGACTCACAAGCACACTGAGAAAACACCTCTGCAGGCAGTCGCATAAAATCAATGCTGCTAGCCATAGTTTCAACAGCACTCTCACACAATGAATACATGTCGGGGTGATAGGTTTTAAGCTCATCGAGGTAGCGCTGAGCCTTAAACAGAAACATGCCGCTGTTCCAGAGGTAATCGCCGCTTAACAAATACGATTCAGCCGTTTGTAAATCAGGTTTTTCAACAAAGCAGTCAACTTCGTAGCCACCCGAGCCCAGCCGATTGCCTCTTTTTATATAACCATAACCGGTTTCAGCTTTATCGGGCACAATGCCAAAAGTAACCAGCTTGCCATCTCTGGCCAATACGTCAGCCTTTGATATCGCGGTATGGAAAGCTTCTACATCGTTAATCACATGATCGGCGGCCAAAACAAGTAACAAAGCATCATCATTTTTTTGTAAAGCATGAAATGCCGCCACAGCGATTGCCGGCGCGGTATTTCTGGCGACCGGCTCCAAAATAATGTCAGCATTAGCAATGTTCAATGCTCGCAACTGTTCCGCCACAATAAACCGGTATTCGTCATTGCAAACAATGACAGGGGCCTGCATCTCTAAATTGTCCAACCGGGACAAGGTTTGCTGAAACAAAGACGGCTCACCGCAAAGCGGCAAAAACTGCTTGGGAAAAAGCTGACGAGAAAGCGGCCAAAGACGTGTGCCAGAGCCACCAGATAAAATAACGGGTATCATAAACAAACCTGTTAAAAAAATGCCTGAAGCATATAAGTGCCTACACGATCATAGACTAAAAAAAGCAGCATTAGACCTGAATTATTGGCCTCACATCTGCAAGACACTTCTTTGTTTTATGATGCCAGCTTTACATCAGAACTATAAATGATCGACGCAAATCAATGAAAGTGTTTTTCTTTAACCTGCGATAAACGCACAATATCACCATCAAATGCTGGTGATTGATGCCCGGGCATATTAACAGGCGGCTCAGGCCTATAACCATCAACCGCTTCTTCTAATAACTGTTTTATTTTATTACTATCGAAGCTTTCAATTGCCTGTTCAAATGCCTGTTTATAATGCAGCAACTGCTTCCACGAGAGTTTTTCTTCGGCCGCTCGCATTATCTTAGGGTGCTCTGTGCCGGTCACATTGTTGCCAATGAGTAATTCCTCATACATCTTTTCACCCGGACGAAGCCCTGTGTATTCAATCGAGATATCCCCATCTGCATCGTCACCGCTGACCTCCAGGCCATTCAAATGGATCATGCTGCGTGCCAGCTCATCGATTTTAATTGGCTCACCCATGTCTAATACAAACACATCTCCACCGTTAGCCAGCGCGCCCGCCTGTATCACTAACTGCGCCGCCTCAGGTATGGTCATAAAATAACGCGTGATCTCAGGATGAGTCACCGTTACCGGCCCGCCATTTTTAATCTGCTCTCTAAACAATGGGATCACTGAGCCCGATGAATCCAGGACATTACCAAAACGTACCATGGTAAAGCGGGTTGTATCACTGTCATCCGCCATGCCCTGCAAAACCAGTTCTGCCAGGCGCTTGCTAGCCCCCATCACATTAGTTGGCCGTACGGCTTTATCGGTCGAAATCAATACAAAGGTTTCAACCCCGGCTTGTTTCGCCGCTTCGGCCGTGTGCCAGGTACCTAACACGTTATTTTGCAGGCCTTCAATAACATTTTTCTCAACCAGCGGTACATGTTTATAAGCCGCCGCATGATAAACAGTATCAACAGAAAAGGTTTTTAATACCGCCTTTATCCGTTCGTAGTTAGTCACCGAACCCAACACCGCAACAATCTCAAAATCGTTATTGTAAGCATCAAACTCTTTTTGAATGTTATAAAGTGCAA
>JAOUKT010000005.1 GCA_029882395.1 Gammaproteobacteria bacterium | reverse complement strand
ACTCCAGCTTTTTACCAAGGTTCAACTCAACCTGATAACGCGGCTTTTCTTTTCTGCTGTTGTAGTTATTGTTTGTTTTTTCTCTATTTATTATTTCGTTTATTGTTTTTGAATAGGGCAACGGCACGTGCACTTGTGAAGTGTAAAGCTGCTGTATTCTTGCTTTTATCTCATCACCTGACCAGTAGGGCCGTATTTCGCCACGCAGCATCAGGTATTTATTGCTGTCGTTGTATTTTTGTTTGAGGGTTTTTAGTTCGAGCCCCGCGTCTATGGCTATTAAGCGCGAGGCGGTTAGTTTTAGACTGGCCAGTGATTCTTCTTGTTGTTTGAGCTGACGCATTACGTCTTCGTTATCGGCATCTTTTTCTGCGCTGGCTCTGTATTGTTTTATATCGTTTTCGGCTTTGTTGAGGATTTGCTGGAAAGCTTTGCCATCGTATTCAAGCACGACGATGACTTCCTCTGAATCAAAACGTTGATAGCCAGAGTCTTTTTTATTGGCTTTGGCCTTTTCTAAATCGATGTCCAGTGTTTTTAGTTTATCTTCTGTTAGCCAGTCTGGGTTTGTGTAGTTGCTGAGCCCGTAGCGGTTGTATCTGTTTTTTTCTGAAAAATTAGGGGCGACTTTCCAGTTTAGCCTTAATGCCAGGCCGCTGTTCTCTTCTCTATAAAAACGATAAGGCAGTGACAACTCACGCTCGGTGAGTTGCAGGCTGGCCACGGGATCACCCGAGCGGTTATAGGCGGCACCGCCTAAGACGAAGACGTTAACCAGCAGCAGTAATGCTGCTGCGATAATGGCTGGCTGCATTGCTGACAGGCTTCGGCTTTTAGACATGAGCTTAGATAATATATTATTCATGCTCGCCTGCCGTTTGCTGGCTCTGTTCGCGCACGCGTTTGTACACCAGCAGCATTAACACCGACAACAACGCAATGACGAGAAAGAATAAATACTTCGGCATGATTTCCCACCACCAGTCGATAATTTTGGTGTACAAAAACAAAACAAAAAAGACGTTGCCGGTGTTGATAATATCCGACCATTGTTTTTTTATGCCGAGCGCAATCAGGCCTGCGCTAACTGCAAAACCGGTGAGCTGGTAAAAACCTTCGATGACATCGTGATTAAAGTTTAGATAGCTGCCCTGGCCCCAGCTGGAAAGCACCAGCACCGGGATTAAAAACAAAAGAGAGCCAAACACGCGGTAAATGGGCGCAAAGCCGCTGTCGTTTTTCTGTGATAGCCAACGCTTTGGCCACATCGGCACGCTGAAAATAATCAGCGCCGGTAGCAGTAAGTTTTCGGGGCGCTCGCCGCTGTAGATCCAGTACATGCCAGACCAGCTGCCGACCCGCGCGGCAATAAACGCAGCCAGACTTAAGATGGCCATTGCCAGCAGTAAGCGCACATCGAAGGCATAGGCCAGTAAAAAGCCATAAACCGCCCACGCCAGTAAGGCTTTGTCGGACGGCGTGATATTAAAGATTTGGCCGAGCATGGCGAGGTTGAGCACAAAGCAGGCAAAGCTGACCATGGCCATGAGCTTGGTGAAGTAGCCGGTGTCTTCGTGCTGTGAAATAACATGCGTAAGTAACAGGGTAAGCAACGGTGCGGTAATCAGGATGCCAACCTGAACTGTGCTGCTTAAATAACCCCAGAACTGATAGAACAAAAAGAAGATACTGGCCGCCAGCGCCAGTGCACCGATAAATGACGCGATTTTCATACCAGTAGAAAGCTGCTTTTGCCTGACATTGGTATCAATATCAAACTGGCTGGTTAATGCGTCGAGCACTGAGGCATGGTAACGAGAAATGTTTGAGCGCTGGTCATCATCAAACTCAAACACGTCATCGTCTTTGAGGGCTTTGATCTCAGCATTAAAAGCCTGAATCTGGTCAGCTCGTTGCTGGGCTTTGAGTTTATTATCCATAATGCTGTTTATATTTATCCTGGCTTATTTTTATTCTTAGATATCGCCTGTTTCGATACTACCGCATGCGCCGTGGTATTTATAGCGCAAAGCCGCTGTTTTTTATCATAAAAACCTGGCTTATGTCCTTTAGATGGCCGCCTTCAGGCCCTCGACCGAGTCCGCCGCCGGTTTGTTAATGGCCAGTACGGCTGAGCCGTGCTGGCAACAGTGGCTAACAACCGGCTTTGCATACAACTGGCATTATGCGTTCTTGCTTTTTAGCGAACGCTGCCTTATTAACAAACACACAGCAAGCAGGCGCTTGAATTTCAATCACCATTGCAGCAGATTTTGCGTTCCTGCTATCGAATAAGGCTGATTTTCATGCCTGGTATGGGGTTAGCCAGGCGTTATATTTATAAAAATATTTTGTGTTTAATTATTATATTATTTGATTGGTATAAAACACGATAAAGGCACACATTAATTATGCTGTTTCTATGAAAAAAAGGAGCTTGTCATGAAAACATTTACTACAACTGTCGTTTTTTTACTAACCGCAATGCTGCTTACAGCGTGCGGTAAAGACCAGATGAAGGACGAAGCCGATGCCTCTTCACTGATTCAACAGGCCAGCCAGTCATTTAAAGATGTCAATGCCGTGGGATTTGCCTGGCGTGATACAGAAGATATGATTAAGCAGGCCGAGGTGGCATTAATTGATAATGAAATTGACGAGGCCGTAAAACTCGCCAAAGAAGCCCTTATGCAAAGTAAAATTGCAATGCAACAATATGAAATGCAAAAAAACGCCGGACCTTTATAAGTTGATGGCATGAAAAACTGCCGGAAGGAACGTAATTATCCTTCCGGTAGCCTTAGTTTTACGATTGCCAACTTAAATGCAGGCAAAGCACAGCCTTTTTTATACCCGATAAGTCTGTGTTTTTTTTGCCGTTTTATGCTCTTTTTTCACATAATTATTCTTTGTATGATCTGTCTTGTTTATTTTTAAATTGATTATCGATCATGTCCATTAAATTTTTGTGCGGCATTTTGGTTGTATTGGCCAGCAAGACACTGGCAATTGCACTTTTCGGGTATATACGCACTTCTGCCACATAACCAAAACCGCTGCCTTCATGAAAATAATAGGTTTCTTTTGCATCACGGTTAATAAACCAGGCTAGTGCTATATCGGTCGAGCGCATGGCTGATGATTTTGCCGGTTTTTGGATTCGGTAAAGCTCGGCTTTTTGTGCCGGCGATAATAATTTTGACTGTTCGCTGAGCTGGTCTTTTAAAAACAATGAGACGGCGGGGGCATTGACGATTAAGCCACCATGCGCGGGATAATTAAGATACCAGTGTTGTGTGAATGTTTTCCAGCCCTGCTCTGTTTGTGATGTAAAGCCTTGCAGCATAAAACTGATGATCAGATTATAGACTGAAAACCTTTCGACATAACCCCGTGAATCGGATTCGAATGTGTTATATGAAAACGAGGCCTGGTCACTGTTAATCTTTAGCGGCTTTAAAATATTTTGCTGAATGTATTGCTCATAACTTTTATGGCTGACTTTTTCGATTAATTCTCCAAGCAGTGCAAAAGCCAGGTTGGAGTATGAATAGTCGCTGCCCGGTGTAAACTCAAGCTGCTGGTTATCGAGCAGAATTTGTTTCAATAAAGACTGCCTGTCGAAACTGCCCGCTTCTGAGGCTGAATGCACATAAAAGTTACCGAGGATAGGGTTCGGAATGCCTGAGCGATGGGTTAACACCTGGCGGATAGTCACTCCCCGGTACGGAATGAAAGGCAGGTATTGCTCCAGTAACTCGTCCAGCTCGATTTTTTTCTGCTCGACAAGTTGCAGCACGGCCGTGGCGGTGAGCACTTTGGTTACCGAATAAAACATCATCGGGCTTGTCAGGCTCATCGCTGTTTTAGTAATCACCGCCTCACCGCTGGCGTATTCAAACAAAACGCCGTTAGCATCCACTGCCATGTACTGAATACCGGGCATGCGATCTTCTGTTGTCAGCTGGTCAAGATATTGTTTGATTCTTTGATCACGGCTTTCTGCCGTTCCCGCTGGTAACTGAGGGTACGAACTGCATGACATAACGAACAGCGCAATGCTGAAACACATCAGTGTGACTTTAGTGACTTTAGTGACTTTCAGGCATTTGCACATTCAGCTCACCTCTACGAATTTTATCGCGCTCATAATTTTTGTTTATCTTTACACCCCTTCCCGGCACTAAACCCGGGGCAGAGAGCAATTTATCCTCTTTAATAAAATACACATTTCATAAAGATAATAAAAAATATTTTACCTGTTTCATTATCTCACCTTTATCACGCTTTTGTTTTTTTATTGATAGAAAAAATCTAACGACAAGATTGAAAGAAACAATTATCTAGCATGATCAATAAGGAGCAATATTCGCAATATTGTAATGCGGTATGAAAAATTAGCGCTTAATTTGCATTACTTAATTACCAAGCACTAAAACAGCTGCACCAATAAGGAGCCTGTTGCTTCGCAATTTCTTTCTGGTGCGGTTTTTTGCTTTTATCTAATACACACATGGAATGGAGAGTATCGATGAAAAAGCCTGATAAAGTATCTCTTACTGCGCTGGCAGTGCCGATGTTACTTGTGTTGACTACCGCTTGTAGTGTTGCAAATAACACAACCAAAACCAATCCTAACGATGCGGCTATGTCAGCTCAGGTGGTACCAGACAACCAGTTCTGGTGGCCGGATAAATTAAACCTTGATCAGTTACGTGCGCATGATTCATCATCGAATCCTTACGCCGACGATTTCGATTATGCCCGCGCTTTTTCCAAAGTAAACATAAAAGCATTGAAGGCGGATATTGAAAAAACCTTAACCACTTCGCAAGACTGGTGGCCAGCTGACTGGGGGCATTATGGCGGCCTGATGATCCGTTTAGCCTGGCACAGTGCCGGCACTTACCGTATCTTTGATGGCCGCGGTGGTTCTGATGGCGCTCAGATACGTTATGAGCCACAAAACAGCTGGCCAGATAATGCTAACCTGGATAAAGCCCGGCGTTTGCTGTGGCCGGTTAAACAAAAATACGGTCGCAGTGTTTCCTGGGGCGACCTGATTATTCTTGCAGGTAATGTTAGCCTGGAATCAATGGGTTTTGAAACGCTGGGTTTTGCCGGTGGCCGTGCTGATGACTGGGAAGCCGATCTCGTTTACTGGGGTTCGGAGAAAAAATGGCTCGACAATAAAGAGCGTTATAAAGGTGGCACGCTGGAAAAACCACTGGCCGCGGTACAGATGGGACTGATCTATGTTAACCCGGAAGGGCCGAATGCTAATAATGATGCTTTGTCTGCCGCCCAGGATATGCGGCTGTCGTTTGGACGCATGGCAATGAACGATGAAGAGATCGTCGCACTGGTTGCCGGTGGTCATACCCTGGGCAAGGCCCACGGCGCCCATAAAGCTGACTGTGTTGGCGCTGAGCCGGCAGCGGAGGCTATCGAAGAACAGGGTTTTGGCTGGAAGAACCGATGCGGCAAAGGTCACTCTGAAGATACGATGACCAGTGGCCTGGAAGGCGCCTGGACACAAACGCCTACAGCCTGGTCGATTCTGTATCTGGATAACCTGATGCGCTTCGAGTGGAAAATGAGCCGCAGCCCGGCGGGTGCTCATCAGTGGACGCCCAGCGATCCATCTGCTGTCAGCATGGTGCCTGATGCTCATATCAACGGCAAACGGCATGCGCCCATTATGTTCACGACCGATATGGCGCTGAAAAAAGATGCCGGCTTTCGCAAGATTACTCAGCGCTTTCTGAAAAACCCAAAAGCCTTTGATCAGGCCTTTGCTCGCGCATGGTTCAAGCTGACCCACCGTGACCTTGGTCCGCGCTCACGTTATGTTGGCTCTGAAGTACCGAGTGAAATCTTTGTCTGGCAGGACCCGGTGCCGGCGCTTGATCACAAACTGATTAATGCTCGTGATATCACCAGGCTAAAATCAAACATTCTTAAAACGGGCCTGAGTACATCTGAACTGGTTCGCACCGCATGGGCATCCGCCTCGAGCTTCCGTGGTTCTGATATGCGCGGCGGTGCTAACGGTGCGCGAATTGCGCTGGCACCACAGAAAGGCTGGCAGGTGAATGACCCTGATCAATTATCAAAAATACTGGATAAACTGAAACAGGTTCAGAAAGCTTTCAACAAATCACTGTCGCAGGGTAAAAGAGTATCACTGGCTGATGTGATTGTATTAGGTGGTGCGGCGGCGATTGAAAAAGCGGCGAAAGAAGCTGGCCACAAGGTGACTGTTGGTTTCAAACCCGGCCGTACCGATGCTACTCAGAAGATGACCGATGTGAACTCGTTTGCGGTGCTCGAACCTAGCGCTGATGCGTTCCGTAACTTCTACAGCCCAAGCTATGCATCACCGGCTGAAATGCTGGTGGAAAAAGCTGACCTGCTAACGTTGACAGCGCCGGAAATGACGGTACTAGTGGCTGGTATGCGCGCACTGGGTGCAAACGCGGCGGGGTCAAAACACGGCATACTGACTGACCGCGCCGGCACATTAAGCAATGACTTTTTTGTCAATCTACTGGATATGTCAACCCGCTGGAGCAAATCATCAACTGATGGTGTTTACGAAGGTCGCGAGCGTAAAACCGGCAAGCTTAAGTGGACGGCTACTCCGGTTGACTTAATCTTTGGTTCAAACTCGGAGCTACGCGCACTGGCTGAAGTTTATGCTGCAAAAGATGCAGAACAAAAATTTGTAAATGACTTCGTCGCAGCCTGGAGCAAGGTCATGACTGCGGATCGTTTTGATCTGAAATAAAGCCGATACTCTTGCATTAAGGTGCCAGCTTGCTCAGCAGAAGGCGGTGTTTTCTCACCGCCTTTTTTATCGTCTTCATCTTTAATTAATCAGCCTCAGAATAAACCGGCGTATTGGTTGTGTCACGCTGGCCGCTGTGCTCATCCCGACCCCACTTTTCGCGCAAAAAATCGAGCAAGGCTCGCACTTTTGCCGGCAGGTGCTTGCGGTTTGAATAAAGCGCGAAGATTTGATTGACGGGCAGATTGACTGCGCTGATTTCTGTGCCTGGCATGATATCGACCAGCTCGCCTGTTTGCAGCAGCTCTTTTATCAGCCGGTCGGGCAATACGCTGATGCCGATATGTTGCTGCAGTGCTGACATCATCACCGACACGGTGTTGGCTGAGATGTTGCCAGCGACACTGACTTGCTGCGTTTTGCTGCCGTCATTTAATAACATTTGGTTATAGTCTTCAAAGCAAATGAAGTTGTGGTTTTGTAGCTCGGCGGCTGTTTTGGGTGTGCCGAATTTTTTCAGGTAAGCAGGTGTGGCGCACAACACCATGCGCACATTGGCAATCGGGATCGCGATGTAGGAGCTGTCTTTTAATTCACCGACGCGTATCACCAGATCCAGTCGGTCTTCGATGATGTCCTGAATTGTATTGTTGCATTCGATGTCGATTTTTACTTCGGGGTAGCGTTGTAAAAATTCGCCAAGGTATGGCGTGATTAATATTTCGGCCCAGGTCAGCGGTGTGCTGATTCTGAGCAAACCCGAAGGGGTGTCTTTGAAACCACTGATGGACTGGTCGGCTTCGATAACATCACGCTGGATTTGCTGCGCTTTTTCATAATACACCTGACCGGCTTCGGTTAAACTTAAACGGCGTGTGGTGCGTTGCAATAGCCGTACGCCCAGATGCTCTTCGAGCTTGTTGACCTGACGCGAGATCGAAGGCTGTGATAAGCCGAGCCGGCGCGCGCTTTCTGAAAAGCTGCCGCTGTCTGCCACTGAGATAAACACCTGCATGGCACCAAAGAGGTAACTGTTTTCCATTGATTGTTTCTCACCGGATTCATTTATTCGTTTTATGAATAAATGCTATACCAAAACGCTAACTTATCAAACAATAGTTTTTGAATGATAATACAGCCACTTCATTCAATTAAAAGGACGTCAACGCTATGTTTGATTTAAAAGATAAGATTGCACTGGTCACCGGGGCTAACCGCGGCATTGGTGAGGCCTATGTTCTGCACCTGTTACAGGCCGGGGCAAAGACGATTTACGCCGCCGCCAGAGATCTGGACAACTTAACACCACTGCTTGCCCGTAACCCTCAGGTGATCAAGCCTGTGTTACTGGATGTGACCAACGCGGAGCACATTAAGGCCTTAGCCACTCAGATTCCGGCGCTGGATATTCTGATTAATAACGCCGGTATCGCCAATGCCTGTTCATTAAGCGCTGACAATGCCCTGCAGATTGCGCACACGGAAATGGAAACTAATTATTTTGGCCCGTTGCAGCTAACGCAGGCTTTGTTAGCGCTGTTGAAAAAATCACCCCTGGCGGCAGTCATTAATGTGTCATCGATTGCGGGCATTAGTAGCTTTCCGATGATGGGTCCTTATTCAGCCTCGAAAGCTGCGCTACATTCTTTTACCCAGGGTCTGCGTATTGAATTGGCCGCCGACAAAATCCAGGTACTGGGTGTTTACCCCGGGCCGATTGATACGCGCATGACAGAGGCTTTTGAAATGGACAAACCCAAACCATCACAAGTCGCCGAACGAAGCTTTATGGCATTAGATAATGGTGAGCTCGATGTCATGCCGGATGATTTTTCTGCGCAAATGTATGCCGCGTTTTTAAACCACCCGCACGAACTGGAAAAGGCCTTTGCTCAGATGCAATAAACCTGAAAAACCAGCAAGCAGACAAGGCTTTCATTATGAAGGCCTTTTTACAAACGCTGTTTTAGTGGCTGTACGCTGACCGGATTGACCTGAAATAAAAGCCGTGTTTATGGTTCATAAGGCAGGTAATGTTCGAGCATGGCCAGGATATTTTTAACATCGACCGGTTTTGTGACGTATTCAACAAAGCCTAATTTTTTGCCCTCTTCGACATCTTTTTTCATGGCATTGGCCGTTACCGCGATAACAGGGATATCGGCTGTTAGCGCATCATTTTGCAATTCTTTCAGGGCTTCAAAACCATTCATGCCAGGCAGGTTTATATCAAGAAAAACAAGCCCCGGTGGCTGCTGGCGGATCAGCTCAAGCCCCTGTTCTGCATCCACCGCCTCGATCAGCTCGATATCTTTTTGGGTGGCGATAATTTTTCTCATTAACAGCATGTTGGCCAGGTTATCTTCAACATAGATGACTCTTCGCTTGCCAGTGGCAAAGAGCAAGCTGTTGTTATCTGATGACGGCTTTTCTGTGGCCATGTCGTCGCTACAAACTGGCAGTTCAAACCAGAAGCGGCTGCCTTCACCGTAGACACTTTCAACCTTGATCTCAGTGTGCATGGCGGCCAGCAGTTTTTGTGTTAATGCCAGGCCGATGCCGGTGCCTTCTATTGCGTTGTAGGCCGACTCAAAACGCTCAAAAGGCCGGAACAGGCGATTCAGGTTTTCTTTTTTAATGCCAAGGCCGGTGTCGCTGATGCTAATTCGCAAATGATTATCACGGGTCACTGTGGTCACAATCGTGATGTCGCCGCCTTCTCGATTGTATTTAACGGCGTTGGATAATACATTGATCAATACTTCGTGCAGGCGTAACCTGTCGGCCACGACATTAACCGCCGCTGTTTGTTGCAATCTCATGCTGATCTGTCTTTGTTCGGCCAGCGGTCGCATTTGTGAGACAGTGGCGTTAATCAAAGCACAGGCATCAACCGCTTGCAGATTGATATCCAGCCGTCCGCTTTCAATACGGCTGAGTTCAAGCACTTCGTTAACCAGTTCCAGCAAGTGCTGGCCTGCCATCAGGATCTCTTGTGTGTTTTCAGCCTGCAATTCGGTGAGCGGGTGTTCAGGGTCGGTAATTAATAGCTGGCCAAAACCGAGAATCGCGTTCAGTGGTGTGCGTAACTCGTGACTCATACGCGACAAGAATTCAGACTTGGCCGCACTGGCTCTTTCTGCCTCATCACGTGCGGCTGTCACCTGAGCCGTGCGTAATATCACCCGCTCTTCCAGTTCTTCATTAATGTGTTTGAGCTTGTCTTCGGCCTGTTTACGTATGGTGATAGCGGCCATACTGCCGAGCATGCGTGTTGGCTGGCCATCGGCATCGCGCTCTGCCACATCGCCTCTGTCTTGCACCCAGATCACGCTGCCATCACTTTTAATCATGCGGTGTTCACTGAAATAAGCGCCGTTGCCGTCTAAACAACTCTGCACCCGGGCCATCACAGCGTCCACATCATCTTTATGGATTAGACTTGAAAATTCACTCATGGCATGAGTGATTTTATCTTCACCCAGCCCCAGTATGTTACACCAGCTCAGGTTATGGCCAACGGTTTGACTGGTAATATCCCAGTCCCAGATGCCTTCTCCGGTTGCATCCATTATCTGGTTCAGCCGCGATTCACTTTGCTGTAACGCATCGTGCGAGCGAATGATTTCTTCTTCACGTCTGGCCAGGGTATCGAGCATCTCGTTAAATTGTCTGGAGAGCTGGGCCGCCTCATCGGTGCCGGCAACATCGGTGCGCAAATCAAGCTTGCCATTTTGCACGGCATCGGCCACGGTCTGGATCTCGTATAAACGGCTGGTCAGATGGCGTACCGCTAACAGAACCAGTAAAATGCTCAGCACCACCGTAATCAATATATAAATAATGCCGTCTCGTGTAATTTTATCGAGTTTGACCGTGAGGCTATGCAGGCCCAGCCCGACACGCACCCAGCCGATATGGTTGCCGGCGATGGTGATTGGTGTGGCGACATCAAACAGGTTTTTATTGCCGACCATCAATGTCTGCACGGCAGTTGGCGGCAGGTCCGTCAGGTAATAACCGCGACGCGATACTTCGGTGTGCGCGAGTATGTATCCGCGACTATCAAGCACTATGGCGTGCTGTAAATCAGGGTAATGTTTTAGACCATCGACTATTTCCTGCAGGCCGCTAAAATCACGCGAGGCAACCCAGACCGATGCCGATGTGGCAACACTCTGGGCCAGTGCAATCGCCTGCTGGGACTGCTGCTGTTTGACCACGTTTTGCTGGCGGGCGGTTAAATCCCAGATAAATAATGACATTGTGCTGGCAACAACCAGCGCAATGCCCGCAACCAGCTGACGGCGGAGCGAGGCCATGAACCACTGCTTTAAATACGTCAGCATTATTTAGATTCCACCAGCCGCACTTCTTTTTCGAAAGCTTTAATGTATTGTCTGACGCGGTCATAACTGGCATCAGTGGCAGCATGAAAACGCGCTGTTTCCATATTAGCAAGAATGCTTTTGCTCTCTGCGCTATTGCCTAAACCGGTGAGTATGTTTGCCACCCGCGATTGAATGTCTTTTGGCACATCCTCATGCACCATCACCGAATTATTCATCAGTGGCGGAGTTTCCCATATCTGCTCAAGCTGGGCGGCCTCTTTCGGGTAATCTTTCTGAAACAGTCGCCAGGGAGGTGGCCAGGTGGCACCGGCCACTGAGCTGCCAAGATAGACATTCATAATCGATGATTCCTGTGAGCCGACATAACGATTTTCAATGTCTTTGTTGATGTTGATGCCGTTATTGTGCAGGTAATACTGCGGCATGATAGCCGCCGCCAGTGCCGTGTGAGACGGGTAAGTGACAAGCTTGCCCTTGAGGTCAGCCGGTTTTTTTATGCCGCTGTCTTTGCGTACAATGAAGATGCCCTTGAAATCTTCTGCATCACCGGCCATTGCAATCACACGGTAGCCTTTCTTCATCGCCTGGAGTGTCTGCCAGGGGTTGGGTAATAAAAAAGCCGGCTCACTGCTCTGGAACTTCTGTTCATAAGCCTGGTAATTACGCGACGCCTCGAGCTCAAGTTTTATCTCGGGAACAAGCTGATTAATATGATCAATCAGTGGCTGATAGGCTTGACTGAGTTTTTGCGGGTTATACAAAGGGTGAACGGCAAACCGGTAAACCACCTGCTGGGTTGCCGGTGCTGAGCGGGAGTATTGTAACGGTTTTGGTGCAGTGGCCTCCTGTTCACAGGACATCAGCATGGCAGCGAAAGGCAAAATAATGAGAATCAGTAGCGTTTTCATGGGTTAGTTTCCCTTAACAAGTCTCTTCATTCAATAACATTACTTAAAAGAAATGCCTGATCAGAGAATGTGTTTGCATACGAACGGGCAATAGCTGGCGCACCGAACTTTTTTCAACGCGGATAGTTAAACGAGCGAGTGGCTACATATTTGCTGCGAGATATTTTACCGCGGCTTTAAACAGACAAGCATATGAATAAGCTTAATCGTTAATTTTTACAAAACACTATTAATATAGCCCAGTTTAACGCTATCGGCTTATTTTATAGCCCCAAATAAAAGGGGATAATATTAAGCCAGAGTTCTGGATGCGACAGCCGGCCTTAAAATATTCGATTATCGTCCAGGCTGGCGAGGCAGCCCGCTTTATTTGGGGAACAGTCTTTCAAGGTTATCGCGCGCAATATCGGCGATGGCATCTTCAGGCAACTGGCTGAGCCAGTGGCGTGTTTCCGATGCGGTTTCTGGCAGCTCTGCCCAGCGCGTGGGTTTGTAAGTATCCATACCCAGCAGAAAACGCTGGCTGTATTGTGTCAACAGCTTTCGCCACTGTGCAGTGAGCTCTTCATTGCCATCGAGCATGCGTTCACGCAATGAAAGTTCAATATAAAATCCGGGGTATTGATTTAAAAACTCATGCAGATACTTTTCATCAACATCTCCACCACCGTGTGCCCAGATGATGACCAGATCCGGTGCTTTGTTAAGCAGGATTTGCATGCCTTCTAAATCGGTATGTGCATGCAAGGCTAGCTGGTATTGGCGGGCAATATCGATCATTTGTTCTATCTGTTGAGTATCGGCATTTTTTCCGAAGACATGAAACTCGCCAATGCCCCTGTAAGGGAGTTTTTTGAGATGAGCAAGCAGGTAAGATTTTAATGCCGGGTCTTTGTGCCAGAAATAACGGTGACGCCAGCTATCGTAGGGGCGCAACATGGGTATCACCATGTCCGGATCTTGTCTGTAAAGTATTGCCGCACCTTCAGTCGGCGTTGCTGAGACTAATGCGCGCTGAATATTCTGATCTTTGAGCATTTTAATGGCATCAGCAGCGGGCAGGCTTCTCCACATATCCTGATCATAATGAATATGGGCATCATGTATTTCAATTTTTTCATCTGCCAGCGCTGTACCCAATGCAAACAGCATTATAGAAAAAATTAAACGTTTCAAAAATTTCACCCTGCCAGAATCGGTCATTATTAGTGCTATTGTTTTAATTTGATCATTAGTATAGGACAGCTTTTAAAATCCGTTCACCAGAATACTGCTGTAAAAGAAAAAAAGCTGATTTTTTTGCATTAACGAAACAATTTAGCGGACAAAGTGTGACCGCGAATTAGTCTATTAAAAAATAAGTGGATAATGATGCGATGCTGGCGTTTACATCGTTATTATATATGGCCTGCCATTGCGCCGGCATCATCAGCTGTTAGCGACAGCTTTCGCCGGTTTTTAAAGTTGGCATTGATTATGTTTTTAAAACAAAAAAATAACACCGATTTATATAAGGTTAAAAAATAGTTTTTAAAAAAATCGTGATTATTTTTCTGCCGTTATCACAGGAAACAGCGCCGGTTCATTTTTTGAATAATCACACACACCCTCGGGGAATATCTGATTCAGACGTGCATTCTCTTCTGCCGTGAAAATAATCGTATTATAAAGACCGTTTCTTTGCGCTGTGCTTACCGGTTGCAGCGCGCATTTAAACAGGTCACCTTTTATACCGGCACCGGCCTGCATGCGCGAGTTTGATTTCATCGGAAATGCTGTTGTGCAGACACCCGCCGGTTGATCATTTAAAATGCCGTGCCAGGCATCATCACCGGCATAAATTAATGAAGCATCGGCCGCGTAACATCTGTCCGTCACGGTCAGTGGTTTGGCGTCGCGGCTTGATAAAAGCGGGTCTGCTGCTTTGTTATTTAACCACTGTTCAATACTGTCGAGCGCCTCTGCGGTGAGATCGTGTTGGCAGTTTGCCCGTAATGTTTGTGTGTTGTAGTCAATGCAACTGCTCATCCAGATAACATGGTTGTCAGTCTGTCCGGTTGCCGCTTTTATTCTCGCGCGCGTTGAAAATGAGGCGATGCTATTGTGCATATTAAGTATCGGTTCGAGATACCAGCGCAGGTCAATCACCGGAATATCAATACGGCCTGTAAAGACATGTCCGGATTGATAAGCCGCGTGGATGGCCTGAATATTGGCTTCGCTGCGTGCTGCCGGCTGGCCAGTTTTGCATGCGCTGCTGAGTTTCATATTGGTCTGATCCCAGGGATCGAATTGCTCCGGGTCAGCCTCAGGGTTCCACGGGTATGCACCCTTAACCATTTCATGGGCTGGCTTCCAGCCACCGACGCAGGCGTTAAGATCGAGAAACTGTTGTTTATTGATTGCCCCGGCTTTAAGTGCATTTAGACCATATTGCACGCCGACATTATCCCAGTTATTGGCTGCGTAGCCATTCGCATCCGCCGGGTAGATTTTTTGTAGATCATTCCAGTGGGTCCAGCGTATGTTGTTGCGCTCAATACTGGGCACATTGAAATCACGCATGGCTTTATTATAGGCCGGTGCCGTCCAGTGAGGATTAAATAACAGCGGAACGACACCACGCCAGCCGGCAACGCATTCACTGCTGCCGGGTTTTGGTGACGGTGATGGCTGCCATTTTTTTAAAACCGCTGTCTGGTTGCTGCTGCCGCCTTCGATCATTGCGCGATGGGTCCAGCTGGCCCAGAATGAATAGTTATGCTGCTGATATTCATGATCAAAATAGCGTTCCAGCAGTTCACAGTCGGCAACAGGAATCAGCTGCGTGATCATATCCGGATAACTGGCCTGGGTTATCGCCGCGTCAATAATGCCGGGGTGATGTTCGGCCAGTATGTGTTGCTGTATCGAACCGCCAGAGGCACCAATGCCTATCGTGAACTTTGCTTTGCCATAAATTGCCTGAAAATGCTGTTTCAGCATGACCGCTGTTTCAGCTGCCAGCTGCATATTGAAATGTGTATTGGTGCGTGTACCGGTGGAATAAATAACCGCGAATCCGCGCGCCAGGGCTTGCAGGTGTAATGACTGCCATTTACTCAGACTCATCAGCCCCTGGTAATGGCCGATGCCAATGCCACCCTGAAATTTGTAGACCAGCTTGCCGTTCCAGGCCGAGTTGTTCAGTTGCTGCGGTGAATGCAGTGACTCCTCGAACGGAGCCAGCATCGCAATGCTATAAATAAAACGGTTGAGTGTGCCGCGCTCCAGACGCACGATAAAGGGAAGTTGAGTCTGATTGCGGCTGATATACGCCAGATCAGCGGGGCGATCGTTTTGGTGACTGAGCGGCAAAAAATCGTTTTTATCGTTGCTGTAATAAAAGTAATCAACACGCGTGTAAACACTGCAGTTTTTACTGTAACCAGCCGGTTTTAACCACGGCAAGGGGATGCCAAACAGCTCCGGAAACACGGCAACGCCGTGTTCACTGTTTTCAGGCTGATCGATCAGTGGCTGACCGAGCCCGGCATTCAGCGTCGTGCAAATAAAAGGGTTTTGCAGACTATCGCTGTTATAGTCACCGATCGGGCCTACATCATTGATCCAGAAATGGTATTTTGTTTTTTTCTGACTGGTGTTATTCGTCGGTAAATTTTTTGCTTCTGCAATCTGCAATATATTCTGGTAACTAGAAAATACCAGCAGTACTAGACTTATGACCACAGACAGCGCAAAAGCGACAGCTGAATAAAGCATTCTTTTTTTTAATTTAACAGACATAAAGACCAATCCTGTCTAACTCAATATAATGTTATGTCAGAGTATATTTATGTTTAAACATTAAATTATTCTATGCTGTTACAGACTAACTATTCTTGCTTCCTGCATTTTAATATTACTCTCATGATAACCATTTTTATATATGCTAAAGGTCATTTTTTATTCAGGAAAACAGTTTTCAAGACCTAGATCAACATTTGCATTTTATAATACACTTCAGTTGTTATACCAAATGCTGGCCGCAAGCTGTTAACGCGTCACTTTTTTCAATAATAATGACTGTTAATCTGCTAACGGTAAACCTTGGCCGCTGATCGCAACGGTTTTATAAAATTTAACAGCTATTGTGCCGGCAGCCGGTCAGGCGGCGGGGTTTTTATTCAATACAGCAGGTCTTATACGAAAATTCAGCTCTTGTTATCATGCAAACTGTGTTTGTCTGTATCAGGTTTGGTCTTTTTAGCGGCTGTACTTTACCAGAACCCAGAACCGGGCATATGACGTTCGCTTGATTTGAGACGGTGAGAAATTGTTGCTTTTTATTGAACAGCGCACCCGCTGCGGTTAACCTGTATATATGAAAGCTTTTTTTGATAACTCTACACTGTTTCATTTTCCATGGCGGCAAGGTAATCGCTTTGAGATTTTCATTGATGGACCGAATTTCTTTCCACAGATGTTAGAGGCCATCAATGGTGCCCGCCAGAGTATCTATCTGGAAATGTATCTGGTTGAATCAGGCAGCGTTACAGATCGTTTTATCAGTGCCATTCTAAAAGCGGCCGAACGCGGTGTGCAGGCCAGTCTTCTGTTAGACGATTACGGTGCCACCGATCTGAATCAGCGTGACCGCCAGCGGCTTGTACATAAAAACATCACTATTGTTTATTACAACGAGCTGCGCTCACATAACACCTTGTTTAATCTGTACCGGGTACTCTTGCGGCAACACCAGCACCTGCTACATCGAAATCATCGCAAGCTGTTACTGCTGGATACTGAAACAGCTTTTGTCGGTGGTGCCGGCTTAACCGATGAGTTTGACCCGCCACAGCATGCCGAAAAAGCATGGCGGGAAACCATGCTCAGAATCCAGGGACCGGTTGTCGCAGACTGGCAACAGCTGTTTGTAAAAACCTGGAACAGTATCTCAGCTGCCGCATTAAACCGGTTACCGCTAACAGCGCTAAGCGCTGATGAACAGCATGCCGGTATTCAAGCCGGCCGCGTAACCACAAACAACAGCAAACATCACAGTGAACTGCTGCTTTCGTTAAGCCGCCGGATTTACCATGCCAAACACAGGGTATGGTTATCGACTGCCTATTTTGTACCCTCCTGGCGAATACGTCGGCGCCTTAAACGTGTCGCCAAAGCCGGGGTTGATGTTCGCCTGCTTTTACCGGGCCCGATTACCGATCACCCTGCTGTGCGTTATGCCAGCCACCGCCTTTATGGCCGGCTGCTGAAAAATGGCATCAGAATTTTTGAATACCAGCCACGTTTCTTACATTCAAAATGCGCCCTGTGCGATGACTGGGTATCGATTGGTTCAAGTAATTATGACCGCTGGAACCTGCGCTGGAACCTGGAAGCCAACCAGGAAATAAATGACGCCGGGCTGGCAAGCCAGGTTAAAGAAATGTTTGAGCAGGATTTTTCTGACAGCAAAGAATACACCTATGCCGGCTGGCAACGCCGCAGCTGGCATCTGCATATTCTGTCCTGGTTCTGGAAACAGGTAGAACGCTTTTCTCAAAAAATTGGCCGCTGAATGCTGCAGTCGATTTTAGCTAACGGCGATAAACTGGCCGCTATCGCAGGCCCGGTTAAAACAGTGTTTGATTATCTTTAATACAGTAGTAAGATAAAAGCTGACTTAAGTCATATTTTTCATTCTTATTGTGCTGTATTCTAAAGCACATATTAGAAACTATCTAAGGGTGTTTCTGATGAGAATAAAATATCTGTCCGCTTTTGTTTCATTCGCCTGGCTTCTTACTGCCCTGCTGCTACCAGCCTGCAGCTCACACATTCCCGCTAGTATCAAACATGCCCCTGACGCTGCGCCGGATATCACACAGGTTCGTCAGCACGCTGATCGTTATCTCTCACAAACGGTTCGCTGGGGCGGTGTTATTCTCAAGACCGAAAACAAAAAAAACAGCAGCTGGTTAAGCATTATTGCCTTGCCTTTGAATAAAGTGGGTGAACCGCAGATAACGGACAACAGCCCGGGACGTTTTATTGCCATTATCGATGAGTTTGTTGAACCTTTGGTCTACAAACCTGAACGACTGATAACGGTAACAGGCCAGCTAATGAGGACGCAGGCGCTTAACATTGGTGAATTTTCTTACGAGTACCCGGTGATTAAGGTGGATCACTATTATTTATGGCCGGCTAAGCCGGAATCCAACGTCGCTGACTACCCGCCTTTTTGGTGGCATGATATCTATTCACCCCTGTATTCACCTTATTATTACCCGTACCCCTTTCCACGCAAAAGCAACCTGCGAGACCCATGATGACTGTTAAGTTTTTTCTTTTTATGTTCATCGGTATGTTACTCAGTTGTGGCACCACGCCTGATTTTGACAGCTCGCTGGCCGATCCGTCTCTAAGCCCTGAAGCCGTTATTAAAGAGCCTGAGCTTCACCGCGGCAAGCTGGCATTATGGGGCGGTATTATCTTGCAAACTCAGAACTTAAAAACCACAACCCAGATTGAGGTGCTGGCCTACCCTCTGGATGATGACAATGAACCACTGATAAAAAATATGCCGCTGGGGCGTTTTATTATCGACCATAAAGGTTTTCTTGAGCCGATGATTTATGCACAGGGCAGGACAATAACCGTGATGGGCACGATTAGCGAGGTTAAACAGGCACTGGTTGGTGCCAGTACGCTCAGCTACCCCGTACTCAGCGCCAGACAACTGCATTTGTGGCCGGCCTACGATAAGCGCAGCCGCAGCACTTTTCATTTTGGTATTGGCATTGAGTTATAAGCTTTTCTGCTGACTGTTTGATGACAAGGACACCTATGCTGAAACTGATTAAACAACATTTGCTCTGGTCAGTTTTGCTGGCCACGGTGAGCTTGTTAATAATCAGTTTACTGCTAGTGAATGTTAGCCATAATCAGGTGCAGTACCTCAAACCCAAACGTGGACCGATCATAGAAGCCATTTATGGCCTTGGCAAAGTCAAACCTGATAAATTTTATGAAGTGAAGCTGGCGATCATCAAGCAGGTTAATAAAATTCATGTGCGCGAAGGCAGTCATGTAAAAAAGGCTGAGGCTTTAATTGAAATGGCAGGCGGGCTGACATTTTACGCCCCTTTCGATGGCACGGTAACGGCGGTTAATTTCAGCGAATCTCAGCAGGTATTTCCCCAGCAAACCATTTTACGCATGGAAGATATACTGCATAAATACATTGAAGTTTCACTCGAGCAACAGGGTGCCTTACGGGTCACGCCAGGACAAACGGTAAACGTTATTTTCGAGAGCATACGCGGTGAAATTCTGACCGGAAAAGTCAGATCTGTGTTCCCGCAAAATGATGAATTTCTGGCCCATATCACTGTTGACGGTTTGAATACAAATGTATTGCCGGGCATGACGGCCGATGTAGCAATAGAAGTTGGCAGAAAAGAAAACGCGTTGTTAGTACCGTTATCTGCCATTAACAGCGGCCGTTTACATGTGCGCCGTAACGGCAAGAAGAAAATAATAAGCGTGAAAATTGGCAATGTTGATGGCAACTGGGCAGAAGTCATTGATGGCGACCTGCATGATCACGACGACATTATCGTGAAGCAGAAAGGCTGATGTTTTTTCTTGCTATCAGGCATTTGTTATCGCGTAAGCGCCAGACCGCCCTTATTTTTTTAGGCATTAGCATGGGCACTATGATGTTTGCGATTATCTCCGGTCTGCAACTGGGCATGCGTGAATTTGTGGTTGACCGACTGTTGAGCAATACCGCACATATTAGAATTTCTGCCCGCGACCAGAGTGTTGATAAAGACGAAATGACACGGCGCTTTTATCCTCAGGGTGAAATGATTAGCTGGTTATCTCCCCCCTCAGGAAAAAGAGAAGAAGCCCATATTTTATACCCGCAGGGCTGGTTTGACCGCCTGCGTGAAGACCCGGAAGTTGTCGCTTATTCGCCCACGCTGAATATGAGCGTGATTATTTCAAAAGCCGACACACGTCACCCGGCGGTACTGGTTGGTGTTGTGCCGGCGTTATATGAAAAAGTACTGGATATCAGTCAGTACATTCAACAGGGCTCACTCGATGTTCTTAAAAACAGCGGCAACCGGGTCATCGTCGGCAACCTGCTACTGGAAAGTCTCGGTGCACGGCTTGGTGATACCATTATGGTCTCCTCTGGTCAGGCTGAACTGAGGCCGTTAAAAATTGCCGGAGTACTCAGCTTATCTGTCGAGGATGTTGATAAAACGTTAATGATTGCCTCGCTCAACGACGTACAGCAACTGAATAAAACCCCGGGACAGATCAATGAGATTTCAGTCGCACTGGTTGATATCAATCTTGCACAGGCGATGGCCGGCGCATGGGCGCTGGTGAGTCGTGACAAGGTAGAAAGCTGGGAAGAAGTCAATGCCAGCTTCCTGCAGATTTTTGTATTTCAGGATATTGTTCGCATCACGGTCACCACGGCTATTTTGGTGGTCGCTGCCTTCGGCATTTATAATGTGCTGAGTATCATTGTTAACCAGAAACGGCGTGAGATTGCGATTTTGCGTTCTATTGGCTATCCGCCTTCAATGATATTGCAGTTGTTTTTAATTCAGGGTGTGATGCTGGGTTTTTCCGGTGCATTGTTTGGTTTGTTAGTGGGTTTTGGGCTTAATTTGTATATTGAAACCATTGAGCTCAACGTGCATATTGGTTCCGGTAATACGCTGATTATTTCATTTGCGCCTTCGATTTATATTATGGGCTTTGCCATGGCTTTTTTCTCGGCTATTTTAGCCAGCTTACTGCCAGCCCTGGCGGCCAGCCGTTTAACACCTATCGATATTATCCGCTCGGAGATTTAAATGGGCATTAGCTGTCAGCGACTGATCAAGTCATTTGGTGAGCCGCCAACCGTCATCATAAAAGGCATTGATTTAAACATTGAAGACGGCGACTTTGTATCTATCTCCGGGCGTTCCGGATCCGGCAAAAGCACGTTATTGTATTTGTTAAGTACTCTCGATCTGCCCTCAAGTGGTTCGGTGATGATCGATGGCCAGTCACCTGCTGAGTTAAGTGTTGATGCACTTCACCAGTTCAGAAATGAAAGTCTGGGCTTTGTCTTTCAGTTTCATTATTTACTGCCGGAACTCACTGCACTGGAAAACGCATTGCTGCCTGCACGAAAAAATAATAATGTCGATGCAAAAACACATGTTAACGCATTATTTGAATTGTTTGATATACAGACTGCCCGCGATAAACTGCCTTCGCAATTATCCGGTGGTGAACAGCAGCGCGTGGCCATTGTGCGCGCACTGTCGATGAAACCGCGTTATCTGTTTGCTGACGAGCCCACCGGCAACCTGGATTCTGTTAATAGCAAAATCGTGATGGATATATTAAAAAAGGCCAATAAAGAATGGGGCATGACACTGATTCTGGTCACACACGAGCCAGACTATGCCGCCATGGCCGAAAAAGAAATCTTTCTCAAAGACGGTGTCATCGTTAATACTGCAAGCTGAGCGTTGTGTTCATTTATTTCGGTTTATTTTCGCAATCAGCTAACCTGTGTTTGCTTTTGCGGCATAGCAGACAAGCCTTTTTGACTCAATCCAAACCTTTTAAGGGTTATTACGTATATATTGATCTGTTACATAGAGGCATGCTCTGTTTTCCTATAACCTTTATAAAAGAAGCCACTGTAATGCCGCCAACACAGGCATTTCATATAGCGAATATAACGAAAAAAGCGTTTTTTTAAGTCTATAGTTAATAAATAGACAGTTAATGGGGAATATCTGCTAATGACGATCTTTATTGAATCAAAGAAATATCTGCGTCTGGGTTTTGTTGGTTTTATTTTGCATTGCATACTCGCTGGCAATGCGCTGGCAAAAGATGAGCATGTGCATCGTCACGATGCGGCATTTAGTGATCCTTCAGCGCTGGCTCCGGTTAATAAAGACTGGGCAGACAAACCCTTACAATACGATGACAAATATAAAGACGCCGACCTTGTCGTTGCCCTGGGCCAGCAGACTCACCCGCTGTTTAAACAGCTGATTGCTGATTTTGCGAAAAAAAATAATATCAAAATCACCCTGCTTCATGGTACCTGTGGTATTACGTCTGGACGCTTATTAAAGAAAAAAGTAGATGTCGGTGCCTTCTGCTGCCCTCCCGGCGTAAATGACCGCTTGCCGGGCATGGAATTCCACTCGCTGGGTATCTCTCCGATTGCTTTAATTGTGCACCCGTCTAACCCGCTAACGAACCTGAGTATTCAGCAGGCGCGTGATATTTTCCAGGGAAAAGTATCAAAATGGTCTGCGGTTGAAGGTGCCGCCCCTGTATTAACCGGTTTTATAAAACCGGTTGGTCGCTTGCATTGCAAAATCAGGCCGGGGCACTGGCGCTCACTACTGAGTAATGAAAATAAATTTAGCCCCCGCCTGTTCGAGGTCGGTGTGATTGCGGATATGATTTCTCAGGTTGCCAGAAACAAGGCTGCTATCGGCTGGGAAGTGCCTTTAATGGTAGATGTCTATCGCAACAAAGGCGAGGTTCGCATGCTCAATATCGATGGACACTCGGCAAAAGATTTAGATTATGTTTTAACAGGCCAATACCCGTTATACCGCAGTTATAGCCTGACAACATGGCAGCATCAGCACCAGAAACAGGATGCGATCAGGCTGGTTAAATATTTGCAGGCTCATATTGAAAAAATTCACAGTGAGGTTGACTATATTCCACCGTCCCGTTTGCGAAAAGCCGGCTGGAAATTCAGGCATGATGAGTTAATTGGCGAGCCTGAGGGGTCACTCTGATTACAGGCCTCGCTTCCGTGCTTGCACGAATTTCACTGCTCACCAAAGTATTTATCTATACGATCATTATCAGTATAGGTGTATGGTTTATATCCGATGAGTTTCAGACCGGCAGCCTGACAGAAGTTTTTCACCAAAGGCTGACTGAACGTTTCAGCCTGCAGGCTGAAAAGCAGCGCATATTATTTGACCGCTACGTTAAAGGCCATCACCAGACGCTAAAGCTATTTAGTAAGACTCATAACATCATTAACCATGTATCAAATAATTCCTGGCAAAAAAAGGGCGGTATAAAAATTCATAAGCGCATTCCGCCCTGGCTGCCCGACCTTGCAACCATTCGAAACTTTATTCACCCCAGGTATTTTTTCCTTATCGATAACAATGGCAGCGTGCTTGAATACTACCAGCTCAGAGATGCTGTGCCTCCTGCTACATTATTGCAGCCTGACAATATGTTATTGAACCTGAGCCATAACCAGGGCTATTTAACACAAATAGGCAATCAGCCATACCTGGTAGCAACCGCTATTATTCTCAACAGAAAAAACCAGCCTGCGGCAAAACTGATGCTTGCTTCTGCACTTGATGAGGAATTTTTAATTGCCTCACAGGGTGTAGAACTCGATGGCACAAGTGTCATCGCCTTATTAAGCGAAGGCGAAGAGGAAGTGCTGATCAGCAGCAACTCCCAGTTAATTCCGCCAGGCACCAGGGTCACAGATCTTAAAAACCGTTATCTTATTACCGGTCAGGGATTTTTTGATTACGGTGCTACCGATATCATTATCGAATTAATTTCTTTTGTTTCCACCGCTGAAATTGATCAGTTAACAAATGCCATTATCAGTGAAGAACGGCTGTTGCGTTTTACCGTGGCTGTAACTTTTATTTCGGCTTTTTTAATCATGATGTTTTTTGTCATCCGCCGTTTGCGAGTGTTTACAAACAGGGTGCTGTCGTTTTCCAACTCGCTGAACATGACGCCTCACAATATTTCAAAACAAGGTGATGAACTCAAGGTTCTTGAATCGGTCTTTTACCGGCTGACCAATGCTGTTGAGAAAGAGACCGCCGCACTTGAACACCAGGCATTACATGATCCGCTGACTGACCTGCCTAACCGGAAATTGCTTAATAATCGCCTGCAACAGGAAATCCTCAGGGCTGAGAGAAGAAGCATACCGCTGGTTTTAATTATGAGTGACCTCAATCATTTTAAAGAAATCAATGATACTCTGGGACATCATATTGGTGACCTGGTGTTACAGCAGGCTGCACGGCGTTTATTAAAAATTTTTAGAAAAACAGACAGCGTTGCCCGCCTTGGCGGCGATGAGTTTGGTATTTTGTTACCGGAAACCAACTTGAAGCAGGCCATAAAATCTACCCGCAAGGTTCTACGTCAGTTTGAAAAGCCCTTTATTGTTGAGGGTCACACTTTAAGCGTCGGCATTAGTCTGGGTCTGGCCGAAAGCCCGATTCATGGCAATGACGTCAACATTCTCGTGCAGCGTGCAGATATTGCTATGTACCTGGCGAAACAGCAAAATACGGGCTACGAAGTCTATAACCCGGATAAAGACACACACAGTATTGGCCGCCTGGCATTAATGACCGATTTTCGTTTTGCCATTGAGCATGAAATGCTTGAACTGTATTTTCAGCCGAAAATGCATTTGCAGACCAATACCATAAGCGGCGTTGAAGCCCTGTTACGATGGTATCATGCTGATCGCGGCATGATTATGCCAGGTGATTTCATACCACTGGCTGAGCAGACCGGCTTGATAAAACCACTGACCCGCTTTGTGATTGAGTCTGCAATTAAACAATGCGTAGAGTGGCGCGCGCACACACCCGAACTCTCGGTTTCCGTGAATATTTCGGTGCACAGTTTACATGATGCCAGCTTTATTGATTTTGTTAAAATGATAATAAAAAAACATCATCTGCCTGCCGCAAGCCTGACTCTGGAAATTACTGAAAGCGATATCATGCAGGACCCTATTCGTGCACTTGAAACCCTTGAGAAACTCAGCGCTATGGGTATTATTTTATCCGTTGATGATTTTGGAACCGGTTATTCGTCTTTAAGTTATTTAAAACAATTACCCGTTGTCGAATTAAAAATAGACCGTTCCTTTGTCACTGAAATGACAAAAGATGAGAATGATGCCATTATAGTTCGCGCGACTATTGATATGGCGCATAACCTTGGCCTTAAGGTTGTTGCCGAAGGTGTTGAAGACAACAAAACACGCGTCAGCTTACTGGCTATGAACTGTGACTACGTTCAGGGATATTATATTGGCAAACCTGTACCGGCCTATGAATTCAACAACGACTTTGTTGTCAATGAGAAAACAGAAAAAAAATCCCTGTAAGCGGCTTTATACGGTTTAATTTTCCAGCTCGTAGAGCACTGATAGCTCATGACTTTCAGCCGCTGCAATCTGTCGGCAGTCTTCTGCGGCATTAGCCGATTCCACACACAACATTTTCTGGTAACCGTTGTCTCCTAAGTCACCCATTTTTTCAGCCACTTCTTTTCCCGGGTTCCAGACAACGGTTGTCGCGCTCCCCTGCTTTGTGATGCTGAGTTTTCTTTTTTTATTATCTATGACCAGCGCTTCCGTTGTTTGTAAATAGATTCTGTCGACTTCCGCCTCAATAAGAACCGGGCCGTGCTGCGTGTTGCGTTTGAAATCAAGCGTTTTATCAAGATAGTCTTTGTTTTCTAAACCCAGCACTGCGGTGTTGCTGATATCGTCAACATTAAAGTAGCTGTGAAGAGCCTGGCCGATACTGATTGCCTGATCACTGTGATTATGTGTGATCAGTCTCAAGCCGAGTTTTTTACCGATACTGATAATGTACTCGGCAGTCGTGGCCTGAGGCCACATCGCCTGATAGCTTGCATCGAGTTGACTGGTTACCAGTTTCAGGCTGATTTCTGTTTCATCATCCGATACGGCGCTGGTTTTTGTCAGTTGCCATAATACGGTGCGTGCAAAACCGTGCGCCGGGTAAGCCTGATTAGTTTGGTGAGCACCAAACCATGGCCAGCAAATGGGAATGCCGCCGCGTACTGATTTACCGGCTGCAAAGTTTGCTTCTTGGGACAGCCAGATAACGTCTGTCTGGTTTTTTGGTTTCCAGCTGAGTATATGTGCACCTTGCAGGCTGATGCGGGCTGTGGCCTGGCGGTTCTGGATTTCGATCTGACTTATGCCAGCTGGCCCGCTGATGATGCTGAGGCTGTTGTTGCCGGTGTTAAATGCAAAGTCTTTATTCAGTTGTTCGGCGCTGGCTGTATTGGTCATTGTCATTGAGTCGGTGATTACTGGTCTGTGCATATTGCACTGGTGAAGCTGTTTCGGCAAGTTTATCGTTTACAGACACCGTTATAACGCTGACACATTTCCGTTTTAAAAATGAAAAGGCCCATGCTTTACATGAGCCTTTGTTTCTGGGTCATTGAGCCGGACGTTAATGCACTCTGGTGACAATATGGTGTTTGCCAATCATATGCACGGTAGATGCTTGCGGACCATCGTTGCCGGCTTCTTCTGAAAAACGCACCTCGTCTCCTATTTCAAGTTCATCATAATTGTTTTCAATCAGACTGTTGCGGTGAAAATATATATCTCTTCCATCCGGCGTGACAATGCGGCCATAGTCTTCGCCGGAAATAATTTCGGATACCATGCCGTGTAAAACTGGCTGATGGCTTTTGACTTTGCCGCGTCGTTTTCTGGCATATTCTTTTAGCTGTCGTTTAATCGCTTCGAACGCGTCTCGAATAGCAACATAAACATCCTCGTGGGCATGGTGGTCTTTTGGCGAACGATTAACCACTAGCTCACCATCCGGCACCGTTACATCGATGCTGACATGGTATAAGTTACCTTTGTGCTGGTGGCTATGAGGTGCTTCTACAACGACTTTTACAGTCATTATCTGATCATAATACTGATCTAGCTTTTGGGTTTTTTCTTGGATTCTGGCTTCGACAAATTCTGAATAGGGAATATCACGGAAAGTAATCTGAACAGGTTGCTTCATATATCACTCCTTTAGCCGGATTATACTAACATCTGACTATTTGCTTACGACCTGATTATCTTTATACCTAATTTACTCAATAATCACATTGATACAAATCAGTTTATAGATATCTCACAGTCTAACTATAGCTGCTAGTATTCTGTGCGCATAATTAGTCTGCTTTATATGCCATTAATTATTACCGTTTATCTGTCGCGATCGGCAGTAATGCTGGTTAAAAGGCTGCTAGCGTCTATTTAAACGCCTGCCTGCTCCTAAAATCGCTGTCTTGCTGTCATTTTTAGCTTATTGTTATAACAATCTAGCCATTGATAGTGGGCTTTAGCCTGATTAAGCATAATGATGATTTAACATGATTACTGGCTATATTATTGCCGTATTACCGGTCTTACTGTAAATGAGAATGATATAGCTGAGCTATCGTTTCAACAGCATTCAGTATTGTTTTAAAAATAAGCGTACATTACAGGCTAAATAGTCACACGATTAAGCCCTGCCAATCGCCAGCACAGTTCAGAGAATGCGATTTTTAAACATATTGTTGATCACAGCCTCGGTCAGCAAGCCTCTGTTATCATTCAATGCCGTAGTCAACCCCAGCAGATTGATGCTGGCGTGCTGCTGCCAGATAACAGTTCGCTATTTGGCTCTATTGTATTGATGCCGTCTTCTGTAATATCCGAATAACATTAACAGCCTGGCCGCCGCCGGGAAGCCAGCTTTTTTTCAGCCCATTAAAGGCGGTGATTGATTGGCAAACCCTGTTTTTAGAACAAAAGGCCTGTACACGGTACAGGCCTTTTGTTCTCGTCGGTCAGACTGACTCAAAACCGAGCGACAAGTCAGCTTTAATATCTTCGATATCCTCGAGTCCAATCGATAATCGAATCAGGCCTTCTTTGATGCCTGCTGCAACCTGCAACTCGGGTGTTAATCGACCGTGTGTTGTTGTCGCAGGGTGTGTGATCGTGGTTCTGGTATCACCTAAATTACCGGTTATGGAGAGCATCTTTGTTGCGTCAATGACTTTCCATGCGGCTTCTTTATCTTTCATTTCAAACGATACAATGCCGCCAAAACCTGACTGCTGCTTTTGTGCAAGACGGTATTGCATATGCGATTCCAGACCACAGTAATGTACTTTTACGACATTAGGCTGTTGCTGTAACCATTTAGCAATTTTAAGGGCATTGACACCGTGAGCATCCATTCTTAATTTGAGTGTTTCCAGTCCCTTCAAAAACACCCACGCATTAAACGGACTCATAGTAGGACCGGCTGTTCTTAAAAATGCAAAAACATCGGTGCCCACTATTGCTTCGGTGCCGAGTACGGCTCCCCCCACACAGCGCCCCTGGCCATCAATAAATTTTGTTGCTGAGTGAATAACAATATCAGCCCCGAATTTAATCGGCTGCTGTAATGCCGGGGTACATAAGGCGTTATCAACAACCAGTAAGGCATCATTGTCATGCGCCAGATCAGCCAGTGCACGAATATCGGCAATATCACCCAGTGGATTGGAGGGTGTTTCAAGAAACAGTATGCGTGTGTTTTCCTGAATTGCATTTTCCCATGAAGCATTATCTACCAGGTCAACATAGGTCACTTCTATGTTGAGTTTTTTTAAGAAATTTTCCATCAGTACATTGGTGACGCCAAAAATACTGCTGGACGAGATAATATGATCTCCCGATTTCAAAATACCCAGAAAGGTGGCGGTAATAGCAGCCATGCCTGATGACGTTGCCAGACATCTCTCGGCGCCTTCAAGCGCAGCCAGGCGTTTTTCAAAGGTCCTGACAGTCGGATTAGTAAAGCGCGAGTAAATATTACCTGGCTCAGCACCTGAAAACCGTGCAGCAGCTTCCGCGGCTGAGGCAAAGACATAACTCGAGGTTGGAAATATCGCCTCTGCATGCTCGCCTTCGTTGGTTCGCTCGTGACCTGCTCTTATTGCCAGTGTTTCAAAACCGGTTTCATCGTCAAACTCGTAACTCATTTAATTCCCGTTATTTTATTTTTAATATGCAGTTAATCTTAGCACTAATATTTCAGTCTTCAATCCATACATCGGTATTGACTTCAACTTTTGCATAGAGCTTAACAATATCCTCATTACGCATTCGAATACAGCCGTGTGAAACCGGTTTAGAAATATTGATTTCATCGGCAGTACCGTGAATGTAGATATATCGCTCAAAGGAATCGATACCCTCTCCCTGGTTTAGCCCTGGCTGCTGGCCGCGTAATCTCAGGATTCTTGCTGTGATGATATCTTCTGGCAAATCGATGGATTGTTGTTTTAAGACAGATAACCTGCCCTGAGGTTTGCGGCCGATAAATACCTCATCCATGGCTTCATCGTCACCGATTTTTTCACATATCTGATGGTGCCCCAATGGTGTCTTAAAACTACCCTGCTGATTGCCTATGCCATATTTTGAGGTAGAAACAGGATACTCTGCTATCAGCTGATTATGCCGGTCATAAAGCCTTAATTGCTGTTTTGAGATATTCACTTTAATTGAGCACATATATCGGTCTATAATTTGTCTATAATCTGTCTATAATATATTCATTCTCTGTAAACTCACTATACCTGTATACCATGCCTGCATTCAAACTTACTCTGTCTTTTCTGCTCTTTTCTTTGTATTGTTCTGCCACTCAGGCTGAGCCGCTGGCGCTGGTTGAAACAGCCTGCAAGCATATCAGCCAGAAGCTGAGCAGCGTCTATAACAAACAATGCCTATCAAATCAGCTAATCGATTCGGGTTACCGTAGCAACCAGAACAAACCGCTGCTGATTAAAGAGTACCCACCACTGGCCCGTCGCAAGCCCCAGGCAAAGGTACTTTTAATTGGTGGCATACATGGTGATGAGTATTCATCTGTAAGCATTCTATTCAAATGGCTTAACACACTCGACAAATATCACAGCGGCCTGTTTCACTGGAAAGTTATTCCGCTGTTAAACCCGGACGGTCTTTTAAGAAAACATTCTCGCCGAACCAATGGTAACGGCGTTGACCTGAACCGCAACTTTTCACCCGGAGCAAACAAACAGGCCAGCCTTGATTACTGGGCAAAAAGAACCTGGAAAGATAAACGCCGTTACCCCGGACCGGCACCTTTAAGTGAACCCGAAACGCAATGGCTGGACCATATCATCACCGAATTTGAACCCGATGTGATCATTGCAGTGCATGCACCATTTGGTATTCTTGACTTTGACGGCCCACATAAAGCACCGAAACACCTGGGCTCTCTGCATTTAAAATTACTCGGCACCTATCCCGGCTCTCTGGGCAACTATGCCGGCCTGCAACTTGGAAAACCGGTGATTACTATTGAGCTGCCCCATGCCGGCATAATGCCCAGCGCTCAGCAGATATCAAGTATCTGGGTAGATTTGGTTCGCTGGTTAAAAAACAATGCGCAGCACACAAAGCAAAATAAGGCTTTATTACAGGCTGATACAGACAGCAGAAAGCTGTCTAATATTGATTAGTGCACTGGCAACAGTACCGTCAATCCTGAAGCCAACACAGAAATGGCTTTTGCTAGCTGATTATAACTGGGTAAGCAGCTGATCAGGCTCTCTCACCCGGCCTTCAAATATGATACGCCACTGACCGTCTTTTTCCTGTTTCCAGTACTGTCGTTTATAGCTGACCGATGAATAATTATCGCTTTTATAGTGCTGCCTGAAAGTCACCACCAGAATATCGTCTTTAGGGTGTTTTAATATGCTTAAATCATCGGTCTTAACCTGAATGAATTTTTTATTTTTATTAACGCGTTTTTTATGCGAATACCATTTCAAAAAATTCGATGGCCCGGCTTGAAATGTTTTTGAGTAATGCTGGATATAACGATTAGTGTCCAGACTTTGCCAGTCTTTCAGCCAGCTTGAAATAAGCTGAGTAAAATATTGTTTCTGTGACTGCCATTTGTCTTTTTCTAACCAGTTGATATTGTCGGCGATAACAAACGGCGTACGCCTTAACTGCAGATAACCACCCACCGTCTGTAAATCCGCGTTAGACAATACAACACAACCTTCACTGTCTCTGGGCGGCCGGCTGAAAGTATCCAGAGGTGTGCCATGCAGCCAGATACCATAGCCCGTTTTACCCAGACGATCATCCCATACATTCGGGTAATTGAGGGGGAAGGCACCTTCACCGTATTTATCAGGCAAGGTCTTGGGTGATAGAAAGTTTTCAATAAAATAAACACCGAGTGGCGTTCGGTTATCGCCTTCATACTGTTTGTAGGGCCCGCTTTTACCCATTGATACATAATAATTATCAATTTCCTTAGGGATGCCGTTTTCATTTTCAAACAGGTGCAGCCGGGAATTATTCAGTTCAACAACAACAGCATACTGGTATTCCTGATCCAGGCTTAACAAGGCGGCCGGTAAAAGTTTGGCGTTCACCGGGTTTTGCGCGCTATGCCAGCGCTTGCTTGCCTCTGCCAGAAAACCTTCTAATATTTTATTCTGCTTTAACGATTCGCCGACTTTATTTATGCCATGAGCTTTGGCCATCATGACATCGGCATAGACTAACTGAGCCAGTTTAAAATCAGGCTTATTGTTCACCAGTGCCTCTAGTTGATGCATGGCCTGATCTAGTTTCTGGGCTTTTATCGAGGTTAACGCCAGAATCAGCTGCTCTTCTGGCGATTGTTTAATTGATTGCGCGGACGTGCCCGCACTGATGATCAGCAACAATAAAAATACAGACTGTTTTTGAAAAAATCGTATCATTTCAGTTTTTCGGTTACTTGCTCACGGGTAATCAGCCAGCGATCACCTTCCAAACGCCAGTACAGCTGCTTTCTTACTTTATCCCTGTACTTTCCGGCTCTGTAATGCTGAACAAATTCAACAATGGCGGTGGTTTTAGCTGCATTTAAAAACATATCGAACTGATTATAGCTGACTTCTACCTGTTTTGAATGCCGTAAACGGTAACGTCGCAATGCCAGCCAGTCTTTATAACTGAGCTTAGCTGCGGGCATGAAGTTTTTTGAATAGTTTGCAAGATAAAGCTGTGTATCGCCTTTACTCCAGGCTTTAATCCAGACATTCATTTTCTTTTCAAAGAGACGCTTCAGCTCATCTTGCGTTTGCAGGGCTGGCAGCGGTTTTGCTTTTTCCGTGGCCGGCTGAGCCGTCAGCGCAGGTTTTATCTCAGTAATCGACGCCAATTGAGGCAGCGTGTTTGTACTGGCTTTGTCCAGGGCTTTCGAATAGGCCTGCGATGCCATGTAAGCATAAATACTGGACATATTATTTTGTGAGACGGCGATATATTTATCCGCTGTTAATGCAGCCTTTAAATTTTCCAGCGCCTGTTGCATTTTGCCCTGCGCCATTTGCGCCACGGCCAGATTATTTAAATAGGCTATTTGCTGTGGATGCTGCTGCTTTAGCTGCACAAAATATTTCTCTGCCTGCTGATATTTTTTCTGCTCGATAAGCTCAAGCCCCAGCTTAAGCTGTTGATGCTCAGGCTTTTCATCGGCCGCAACGGTTGTCAGCCCGAGGCCGAAAAAACATAACAAACAATAAGTGATAATCCGGGAAACTGTCATGATTAATTACTATTGTGCAAATCGATAACGGCAGGATTCATCACACGCGACTCTTTTGCTCTGTCGTTGCGTATGCTATCAATGTGCTCAAGGTATTCTTGGGAAACATCGCCAGTAACATATTCTGCGTTAAAGCAGGATGTATCAAACATCTTAATGTTTTTATTGCCTTTTCTTACCGCCAGTTCCAGCTCTTCAAGATCCTGATAGACCAGCCAGTCGGCACCGATTTCTTTGCAAATTTCATCTTCAGTCCGGTCGTGCGCAACAAACTCCTGCGCCGATGGCATGTCAATACCGTAGACATTCGGAAAGCGTACCGGCGGTGCCGCTGAAGCCATATAGACTTTATTCGCGCCGGCGTCACGTGCCATCTGAATAATCTGTTTTGAGGTAGTGCCTCGCACAATCGAATCATCGACCAGCATGACATTTTTGCCCTTGAACTCCAGTTCAACGGCATTCAATTTCTGGCGTACTGATTTTTTCCGTTCCTGTTGCCCGGGCATAATAAAAGTACGACCGATGTAACGGTTTTTAATAAAACCTTCACGGTATTTAACCCCCAGGTGAAAAGCGACTTCCAGCGCTGAAGTCCGACTGGTATCAGGAATCGGGATAACCACGTCGATATCATGATCGGGGCGAATCCGTTTAATTTTATTGACCAGCCCTTCACCCATTCTTAGGCGGGCTTTATAAACTGAAATATCATCAATGATGGAATCTGGACGGGCAAAATAAACGTATTCAAAAATACACGGCGACAATTTTGGATTTTGAGCACATTGTTTATTATAAAACTCACCGTCTTTGGTGATAAAGATCGCTTCACCTGGCGCCAGGTCGCGCACCAGTTCAAAACCCAGTGCTTGCATGGCAACACTTTCTGAGGCGACCATATATTCGGTACCTTTTTCTGTTTCTCGTTTTCCATAACAGACAGGGCGAATACCGTAGGGGTCGCGGAAAGCAATAATGCCATTCTTGACGATGGTGGCAACTACAGCATAGCCGCCTTTACAGCGTTTATGCACGGCTTCAACGGCTTTAAAAACATGTTCTTGCGTGGCTTTAAGCCCGCCCTGGATCTGTAATTCATGCGCCAGAATATTTAATAAAATCTCTGAGTCAGAATTGGTGTTTATATGACGCAGGTCAGTTCGGTACAGTTCTTTTTTTAGCTCATCAGCATTGGTTAAATTGCCAT
This sequence comes from Gammaproteobacteria bacterium, assembly GCA_029882395.1. Taxonomy (GTDB): domain Bacteria; phylum Pseudomonadota; class Gammaproteobacteria; order SZUA-229; family SZUA-229; genus JAUVDT01. Next base: position 55,702 of record JAOUKT010000005.1, on the reverse strand, counting down.
TATGAGCAAGCGCAATGCCGTAAGGTGAGTTCACATAAAAAGGTTGCGCCTCAGCCGATGAAGAACAACCCGCTGTAGGATAACGAACATGACCAATGCCCATATTACCGGGTAATTGCATCATATGCTCTGCCTCAAAGACATCACGAACCAGGCCATTGGCTTTGCGCAAAAAGAATTTTCGATCTTCACAGGTCACGATGCCGGCAGCATCCTGACCTCGATGTTGTAACAGGATCAGGCCATCATAGAGCATTTGATTCACTGCACTAAAGCCGACAACACCTAATATACCGCACATTTAAATATTCCTCGATAACACTTGATAGATAACTTATTGATAAGCCTGATATTAACCAGGAAGATTTTTTGAAATATTATCTGGCAGATAGACCTGTAACCAGCTGGCTAAAGCCTGAAATCGGTCAACCAGATCAGAGTCCTTCCATATATCCTGCTCCTGAATACTGGTTAAACTGGCCAGCATCACAAACACGGTGACTATCAGTATGCCTCTGGCAAGCCCAAAAGCTGTGCCCAGCGCTCTATCGACACTGCTCAGGCCTGTTTTATTGATAATCTGGTTCAATAAAATATTAACCATCACTCCCAGCACCAAGGTCGCTACAAACAGAATGATAAAAGCCAGCCCCATTTTAAAAGCGGGGTTTTCAATGCTTTGCGGCATAAAATTGGACAGATTTGAAGCGAAGGTGCTGGACACCCACATCGCAATTATCCAGGAACCCAGAGAAATTGCCTCTTTAACAAAACCACGTAATAAACTGAACAGAGTTGAAATAACAATGACTGCGATAAACGCATAATCAATACCGGTCATAATGTTTAGCTTTTTCCCAGAGGGTATAGTGAAAATCTAGTCATATTTTAGCAGTCGAATCGTAAGTATCACAGTTTTTATCATTAAAACATTATTTAGATAGCTGATATTACCCTAAGGCATTGAATACATTGGCATTATATTAAAATTCAAGCTGCCGTCAGCGGCCATTATCGGCGCTTAAATGACGGCCATTATGTTAAGCACTCAACGCCGTTGTTTTAGGGGTGTGTCACCACGATACTGTCAATATTCTCATTCTTTTTAAGTTGCTTGGCGATTTTTTCAGCTTTATCACGATCCAGATCAGGACCTATTCTGACTTTATATCGCGTTTTTCCTATGTTTTTAGATTTGACGATAAATGCGCGATAACCTTTGGCACGCAAGCGGTCCTGCAATACCAGCGCATTCGTTTGCTGGCTGAAACTACCTAACTGCAAAGCCCAGGCTTTGATTTCTGGCCGGGCATCACGCGGCTTTGCCTTCGCTGGCTTTTTAACCACAGCATTGTCTTTTGATACGACTTTTTGCGGAGGCCGATTGACTGGCACTTCTTTTAATTCATGCCAGGATTTGATGTTAATATCAGGCTCAGCGGGGATCTCAATATCCCTGGAAAAACGGGCATTATGCCCGGCACCATCGAGCAATAACGGTATAAAGATAACACCGGAAACAACAAGTACTATGGCGCCAATTAAGCGTTGTTTTAATGCTTTTTCCACCTTAATTTCCCAAATCCTTTGACGCTGATTCTGTCAAATATTTCATTGCGGCCGAAACCGTTAAAAATGAGCCAAATATGATAATCCTGTCATCACTCATCGCTTCTGAAAGAGCATGCTCTAATGCCGCTTGCACTGTGTCATGAGTACATAGTTTATCACTACTGACACCTTCCTGGATGCGCTGTGTAAGGCTTTCAGCGGATAAAGCCCGGTTGCCTTGCAAGCCTGCCAGATAATAGCGATCTATCTCCGCATCTATTTGCCCGAGCGCTTCGCCTAGCGCCTTGTCCTCCAGCATCGCCAGTACTGCCAGAGTACGCCCCGGAGACGGCAGTTGCTGCAGATTGCTTGCCAGTGTGCTGAGCGCATGTTCATTATGGGCAACATCCACAATGATATCCGGCTGATGAGACAAGCATTGAAAACGCCCGGGTAGCTGGCTATCTGTCATTGCGCGGGCAATACTGGCAGCTGATACTGGCAACGTCTCTGACAATATCTGTGATACTTGTATCGCGCCCGCAGCATTGTCTAACTGATGCAGCCCCGGCAAAGCAGGCCTTGGCAGGTCACGCAATTGCAGCGAGTCAGAGCGATAGTGCCAGCCAGCTGTTTCAGGCTCAGAATGCGCCTGAAAATGCTTGTTCAAACAATAGATCTCTGAGTTCAACTCTTGCGCTTTTTGCAGTATCGCTGCCACAGGTTCCGGATCATTATAGACCGTATGGCAACCGGCTTTGATAATGCCGGCTTTTTCAGCGCCGATTGTGTTTCGGTCATCACCCAGCCAGCTCTGATGATCAATCGCAATCGGTGTGATCAAAGCCACCTCGGCATCAATAATATTAACCGCATCCAGGCGGCCACCGAGACCCACTTCCAGTATCACAATATCCAGCTCTGCCTGACTTAGAATATATAACGCTGCCAAGGTTCCAAATTCAAAATAGGTCAGCGATATGTCATCGCCAGCGGGCATTTGCCTGGCGTGATCAATCTTATCAAAGGCTTGACAGATCAGCTCATCAGAGACGGCCTGACGATTGATTTTAATGCGTTCGTTATAATGAAGAAGATGTGGCGAGGTATAGCTGCCGACGCGATATCCAGCGTGCTGATAAATGGCTTCAAGCATTGCAACCGATGAGCCTTTGCCATTGGTGCCGGCTACCGTGATAACCGGCACCGGCCATGCCGCCGGTATCGCTAAATTTCGCGCCACTTGGCGGATCCGCTCAAGACCCAGCTCAATCTCTGCACTGTGTAGTGTTTCCTGCCAGTCCAACCAGCTCTGCAGGTCAGCAAAACGCACTTTAGTTGGCGGGTTTGTTGGTCAACATCAGTAGCAAAGAAGCTAGTTTTTCAGGTAAATCACGGCGATCTAAAATCATATCAACCGTGCCGTGTTCGAGTAAAAACTCACTGCGCTGAAAACCTTCTGGTAAGACTTCACGCACCGTCTGTTCGATAACACGGGGTCCGGCAAAGCCGATTAATGCGTTCGGCTCGGCAACATTAACATCACCCAGCATGGCCAGACTCGCTGACACACCACCCATCGTCGGGTCGGTTAATACCGATACAAAAGGCACTCCACGCTTGGACATTTTCTTCAGCACGGCACTGGTTTTAGCCATTTGCATTAATGACAACAAGGCTTCCTGCATCCGCGCACCGCCAGAGGCTGAAAAACAAATCAGTGGAATATTTTGCTCCAGCGCCATATTGGCGGCCTGCACAAACTTTTCACCAACCACGGAGCCCATCGAGCCACCCATAAACCTGAACTCAAAAGCCGCTACCACAACCGGCAAACCTTTAACCGTGCCGCGCATGGCAATCAGTGCATCTTTTTCATCGGTATTTTTTTGCGCCTGGGCAAGACGCTCTTTGTATTTTTTACTGTCGCGGAATTTTAATGCATCGACCGGTTCAACATTGGCGGCGATTTCTTCGAGCTGGCCATCATCAAGAAAGGAGCGGATACGGGCTCTGGCGCCTAAACGCATGTGATGATCACATTTTGGACAGACCATCTGGTTGCGTTCCAGCTCGGCTCGATAAAGCACAGAACTACATTTATCGCATTTGGTCCACAGACCTTCGGGCACATTGCCTTTTGCAGCACCTTCTGTACGAATTCGTGAAGGCATTAATTTTTCAAACCAGCTCATTTTTATTACCGTAATGCTAATCTTGTTATAGGTACCGAGTTTAACACAATCGTTAAATCCCGCATTAGTAATGTCTCTTTAATCGATGGCTATTGATCCATCGCCTTACGCATTGATGCCGTCAGCTCTGTCACCGACTGTATCAGTTGATCAGGTTGATGGCCATATTCTGCCATGCGTTTAACGATGGCACTACCCACCACTATCGCATCAGCGACTTTTGATAATTTTGCCGCGGTCTCAGCATCACTGATACCAAAACCCACACCAACCGGCAGACTAATCTGTCGGCGTATTTGCTGCAGTTTTTCAACGACGCTGTCAATATCTAAGGATGCCGCGCCGGTTACGCCTTTTAAAGACACATAATAAACAAAACCAGCGGCAACATTAGCAATGCTGGCGATGCGGGCATCATCACTGGTCGGGGCCAGCAGATAAATGGGATCAATGCCTTTGGCTTTTAATAGCTGAGTATACTCAGCAGCCTCTTCCGGCGGAATATCCACGGTTAATGCACCATCAACGCCGGCAGCCGAGGCTTTTTCGGCAAAAACCTGATAGCCCATGACTTCGATCGGGTTCAGATAACCCATCAGAATCACCGCTGTTTCTGTATCCGTTTCACGGAACCTGGCGACCACGTCAATCACATCACTGAGGCTGACATGATTTAGCAGCACACGCTCGGCAGCCGCCTGAATCACCGGGCCATCAGCCATCGGGTCTGAGAATGGCACCCCCAGCTCGATAATATTACAGCCTGAATTAACCAGCGCGTGCATCAATCTGACCGTGGTATCAAAATCAGGATCACCGCACATGATATACGGTACCAGAGCCGTTTTATTCTGCGCTTTAAGGTGTTCAAAGGTAGCGTTTAAACGGCTCACAACTTAATCCCCTCGATCTTGGCGATGGTATTAATATCCTTATCACCACGGCCTGATAAATTAACGATGATGATCTGATCTTTTTCCATGGTTTTAGCCAGCTTGAGGCCATAAGCCACGGCATGGCTGGATTCTAACGCCGGAATAATGCCTTCGATCCTGGTTAAGGTATGGAAGGCTTCTAACGCTTCGCTGTCGGTGATCGCATCGTATTTGACGCGACCGATGTCTTTTAACCAGGCATGCTCAGGCCCGACACCGGGATAATCCAGACCGGCTGAAACACAATGTGTTTCGATAATCTGACCATCTTTATCTTCCATCAGGTAGGTGCGGTTACCGTGTAACACACCCGGTTTTCCGGCACATAAAGGGGCTGCATGACGAGCCGTATCAATGCCATCGCCGCCGCCTTCAACCCCATAAATGGCAACCTCTTTATCTTCTAAAAAGGGATGAAACAGCCCAATCGCATTGGAACCACCGCCGACACAGGCCACCAGTGCATCCGGCAATCGACCGGCCTGCTGCTGAATTTGAAGCCTGGCTTCGCGGCCGATAATAGTCTGAAAATCACGCACCATCTCAGGATAAGGGTGCGGACCTGCCACCGTTCCAATAATATAAAACGTATCATCGACATTGGTGACCCAGTCACGCATCGCCTCATTGAGTGCATCTTTAAGTGTTTTTGAGCCCGACTCGACGGGAATCACCGTCGCGCCCAGCAGTTTCATGCGGTAAACATTTGGTGCCTGACGAATGACGTCTTCGGCCCCCATATAAACCACACATTCCATGCCAAAGCGCGCCGCGACGGTGGCCGACGCCACACCGTGCTGACCGGCTCCCGTTTCAGCGATAATGCGTTTTTTCCCCATCTTGCGGGCGAGTAACGCCTGGCCGATGGTATTGTTAATTTTATGTGCACCGGTGTGATTTAAATCTTCACGTTTCAGGTAGATTTGTGCACCGCCGGTTATCTCTGACAAACGCTGCGCATGGTATAAAGGGCTTGGGCGGCCAACATAATGCGCCAGGTCGCGATCAAACTCGGCCTGAAAGTCAGGGTCATTTTTTATTTTTTCGTAGGCATCACGCAATTCATTAATCGGCTGCATTAATGTCTCAGCAGCAAATACACCACCGTAAATACCAAAATGGCCTTTTTCATCAGGCATCTGGCTAAAATCTATCGTTTTATCCACATCAGTCATGTTCGCAATCTACTCGTTTCACTTCATTCATCAAGGCTTTTATCAAAGCCTCGTCTTTAATTCCGCCGGATGACTCAACACCACTGCTAATATCAACAGCAAACGGTCTGACCTGTTTAATCGCTGAGGCAATATTATCAGCGTTTAATCCGCCGGCTAAGGTAATCTGGCTTCTTATCTCTGTGGGTATACTTCCCCAGTCAAAGACATGGCCGGAGCCACCGTCTTCACCAATCGCATGACTATCCAGCAACAAACCTCTGGCTGAACGATACTGAGCTGAAAAGCCAGAAACATCATGCTGCCCTTCCATGCCGACGGCTTTAATATAGGGCTTTTTAAAACTCTGACAAAACGCTGCTGTTTCACGCCCATGAAATTGCAACAGATCAATCGGCACCTGCTCGATAACAGAACGCACAAAAACATCCTCAGGGTCTTTAAACAAGGCCACTACGGTAACGAATGCGGGTAAAGCCTCACAAATCGCCTGCGCCTGAGCCATACCGATGTTTCTCGGGCTTTTGTCATAAAATACCAGACCGATGGCGTCCACACCCGACTGACTCACTGCCAGTGCATCTTCTACTCGAGTAATACCGCAAATTTTAACGCGTGTCCGGAAACTCATGAGGCTTTTATCTGTACTCTCTGCCAGCTTTCAAAGCTGACCATCATAGCAAACTTGCAGCGTCCAGTCGCGCCACCCTAGGTGAATACTGGCGGCGCATGACATTCGGGAATGCCGAACACGGCCGGGTATTTAACATTCACCAGATAGAGACCATCTGCCGGTGCTGTCGGGCCGGCTTGTTTACGGTCTTTAACTGTCACCAGTTCGGCCATCCATTCAACCGGTTTCACGGTTTTACCGACCTCTATCAAACTGCCGACGATATTTCGAACCTGATGATGTAAAAACGCATTGGCACACACATCAATATAAATATAATCACCTTCTTTGGTAACGCTGACTGAGCGCATTTCACGGGTGGCCGTTTTTGCCTGGCACTGCGATGAACGAAATGATGAAAAGTCATGCTCACCCACCAGTGCTTGAGCCGCCTCATGCATTTTACCAACATCAAGATCACCATAACGCCAGGCCACTCTTTTATTTAGCAAAGCCGGTCTGCCAATCCGGTGCTGTATCACGTAACGATAGCTGCGTTCAAAAGCGCTAAAACGCGCACTGAAATCATCGGCCACAGGCCGCATCCAGAGCGCACTGATATCATCCGGCAAATAGGTATTTAAACCCAGCACCCAGGCTTTAGGGTCTCGGTGCTGATTAAAATCAAAATTCACCACCTGGTTCAACGCATGCACGCCGGTATCGGTTCGTCCGGCACAGACGACCTGAATACGCTGGTCGGCAATTTTAGACAGGGCCTCTTCAAGGCAGCCTTGTACCGTACGCACATCGCCCTTCTGTTGTTGCCAGCCCGAAAACTGACTGCCGTCGTATTCAATACCCAGAGCTATACGCATTTTAACTCAGCACTCAAACTGTAGATGACAAACAAAAACGGCATTGAGAAGACTCAATGCCGCAGGTTTTATTAATTTCAAACCGATCAGGCGATGTCTTTGAGCATCGATTCGGCTGTCTGTTTCTGTTCACCGGCAGCTTCTTCGATGACTTCACGAAGAATACTGGAGGCACCGTCACTGTCACCCATATCGATATAAGCGCGGGCCAGATCAAGTTTGGTATTGACCTCATCCAGGTCCTCCGGCAAACGACTAATATCAATTGTCTCATCGTCATCCTGCGACAAATTAACAGCCGCGGCTGTCTGTTCATCGATGGATAAATCAATCTCTCCAAGATCAATATCACCCATATCCAGGCTAACATCGTCCATTGATATATCATCAGCTTGCACTGGCCGGGATAACTCCCCCAGATCCATTTCAAAGGCTTCGGTATTGTCCAGGGAGACCGCGTTATCAGACCGGCCCAGCCCAAAATCTTCTGTTTCGGCTACCATTGACGAAGCAACCACTTCCGTTTCTTCTGCTGATATTTCTGCCGACGCTTCATCCATGCCAAGATCCGCCATATCAAAATCAAGGCTAAAGGCATCATCCAGCTCTTCAACAGGCTCACTTTCTTCGCTCAGATCAAAGTCCATATCATCAGCTGCCGCCAGTTCCTGATCAAGCTCATCAAGTCCGTCATCATTTAATGCAAAATTATCGGTTCCATCCCCCATGGCCGCGCTATCGAATGCCGCCACATCTTCTGCCGTCAAAGCCGCGCTGACATCAATTTCATTTTCTTCTAAATCCAGGTCAAACTCACTGCTGTCATCGATCGAGTCACCCAGATCAAAATCGGCAGCCGCCTCGCCTAAATCAAAATCAGTTTCTGGTTTTTCAGGCAATAAATCATCGACATCAAAACGCTCCATCGTATCGCCACCACTGAACAAAGCATTACCAGGGTCCAGCTCTCGCCCCATCGCAACAATACGCTGCCACTCAGGAGCCTGTGTATCAATCTGCGGCTGTAAATCAGCTACCAGCGATGCGTAATGGCTCTTATCTTTTGAGGCAAAGAATGTTTCAAGCAGTTTGATTTTATAATCTGCGCGCTCCGGGTTTTCAGCAACGGCTGTTTTCAGCAGCTCTTCTGCCTGCTGGTAAATACCGTATGCCAGATAAACATCCGCTTCGGCTAAAACATCATCTTTCTGCACCTCTTCAGCCGGTAAGTCCTCTTCCAGGCTAATAACGTCATTATCATCATTAAGATTGATCTCAGCTTCTTCAGCAAAAGCCTCAAGCTGATCGCCGAGATCGTCAGCCTGCTCATTCGCAAAACCGCTATCTGCATCAACCATATCGGCGACATCGGCGAAATTAAAATCACCGGTTTCAAGTAATGACGTTACCTCGTGTTCTGCCTGTTGTGATTTTTTACGTTTGTTGCGTATGGTCATATACAAAACCAGCAGCAAAGCCAGAGCCGGCACGCCAACAATAACCGGTAAGGCATTCGGGTCTTTTAGTAGTTTCTCAAACCAGTCACCCGTTTTTATATCATCGATAATGGCTGTTACCGCCGGTGGCACGGCTGCCGATGGCACAGGCTCTAGCGGTTGTTGCGCGGGCGCCGTCATCTCATCCATGAACACAGCCTCTTCGGCCGGCTGGGTAGAAGAGATGGCATCGACTGTGGCCGTCTCGGCCGGAGCCTGCTGATCTTTAGCCGAATCAGCCGTTATTGTCGCCTCAGCCTCTGCCGTCTTGCTATCCTCGGCCGCCAGACCGAGTACAGGTGGCGAGACTTCAGCGGCTTTTTCTTCGGCGGCTATTTCATTTGCCGCGTCTGTGCTTAAATCGCTTTGCAAATTAGCCAGGTCACCGTCTTTTAGATTTAGCAGCCTTTGCATTTTTTTCATCCGCGCCTGCAAAGACGCGACACGTTCTTTCAGATCCTCGTTCTCGAGTTTACCGCTTTCCAGCTCTTCTGAGGCGGCCGCAAGATCCTGACGCAACTGTTTTAATTCAGCATTAGGGTTTTGGCGACCGGAGGTTGCACCCTCACTCGATTCGCCTTCAGCTGCTGAGGTAATTTTCAAATGGCCTTTTGGCCCTGATGCCGCTTTTGACGCTGTTTTAGCACTGCGCTCAATTTTATTGGCATTGCGTTTAGCCACCACACTCTGGCGGTATTCTCGCCATAATGCATATTGTTCTTTTACCTGTATTAATGCCGTCTTATTATCCAGAGCGAGAATATCTTGCTGATCAGGTACACGCAGAATATAACCCCGTTTTATGCCATTGATGTTGTCTTGAATAAAGGCTTCGGGATTGCGTCGCAACAGCGCCATCATCATTTGTTCAATTGAGATATCTTTGCCTGCTACCAAACGCTCGGCAATTTTCCAGGCCGTATCCGCTCGCTGCACACGATAACCATCGGCGCTTGCACGGTATGGGGCAACTGCACGTGCCTGGACGGGCTCTGCTGCTTGCCGGGGCGGGCCAGGGGCGGCCGTAGCCGGTGCGCCGGCCAGGCTATTGCTGCCACTGGCTGCCTCATAGGCCGGCCGATTTAAGGTCTGCTCACTGCTTTCAATTTTAGTGCTAATCAGTGGGGATACGACCGTTTTCGTGGGCGCGCCTTCGGCTGAGGCTTGCATGAAAACGGGGGGGTCGAGCAACAAGGTGAATTCACGAAGAATATGCCCGCGCGGCCAGTCGATATCTAATAAGAAACTGAGAAACGGCTCCCTGATACTTTTTTTGCTCGTAACCTCAATATAGGGCTTGTCATTTTTTACTTTAACAGTAAATTTAAGGTCGTTGAGAATAAACGGCCTGTCTATGCCCGCCCGATTGAACTCGGCTTTCGAGGCGAGCTTGACGATAATGGTTTCCGCTGATTCCTGGCCGATCGATAATAAAGCAATTTCCGCATTCAACTCTTCATTCAGCGATGAATGCAGTTCTATTTCACCCAGTCCTAATGTATTACCGCGTGACGGTACCAACAAAGCAATACAAAACAGGGCAATGACTAACTTGCGCACCAGCAGTCCCCTCAATTTAATCCATATTATTTCAAATATTTATTGCAAATTAAACATTTGAAACATCAATATTCAGCACATTCTTAAGAATGTGCTTTAAGTATGTGTGCTAATATAGATTATAAATGCTCTTTAAGCAAAATTTCTGCTATTTGCACACTGTTTAAAGCCGCTCCTTTGCGCACATTATCGGCCACTACCCATAAATTCAGGCCTTTTTCATGGGAGATGTCTTCGCGAATTCGGCCGACATAAGTAGCATCATTATTCGCGCCCTCGGTCACAGCAGTAGGGTATCCGCCATCTTTATGTTCGTCTATAACCTGCACTCCAGCAGCCTTTGAGAGCACGGCACGGGCTTCTGCCGCGGTAATTTTTTCATCGGTTTCGATATGCAGCGCTTCTGAATGGCCATAGAACACCGGCACACGTACCGCTGTCGGGTTCACCTCGATGCTATCATCGCCCATAATTTTCTTGGTTTCCCAGACCATTTTCATCTCTTCCTTGGTATAACCGTTGTCCATGAATACATCGATTTGGGGCAAGACATTAAAGGCAATTTGTTTTGGATAGACTTCAGTTTTGATCTCCTTGGCATTTAAGATAGCCGCGGTCTGGCCTGCCAGCTCTTCAATCGCCTCTTTGCCGGTACCTGAAACCGCCTGATAGGTCGCAACATTGATCCGCTTGATGCCGACCGCATCATAAATAGGCTTCAGTGCCACCAGCATTTGAATCGTTGAACAATTAGGGTTTGCGATTATACCGGTTTTTTTGTAATCGGCGATAGCATGCGGGTTCACTTCCGGTACAACCAGCGGCTTGTCATCGTCATAACGAAACTCTGATGTATTATCAATCACAACACAGCCCGCAGCGGCCGCTTTTGGTGCGAACTCTCTTGAAATCGCCGCCCCTGCTGAAAATAAACCAATCTGAACTTTCGAAAAATCAAATTCAGCCAGATCCTCGACCACAATCAACTTGTCGCCAAATTCAACCCGTTTGCCTTTTGAACGCGCACTCGCCAGTGCATAAATTTTACCTATCGGGAATTTGCGTTGCGCCAAAATTGCCAGCATGGTTTCGCCCACTGCCCCAGTAGCCCCTACAACCGCAACATCAACTGTTTTACTCATGATCTAACCCTTTTTAAATGTATTGCTGTTACCCAGCTAAAAATAACGACTAATTCTCTGTGATGATTGTATTAAAGTGCCGCGACCACCGCATCACCCATGGCCATTGTATTCACTTCGGTGCAGCCATCTGACATGATGTCTGCTGTGCGTAAGCCCTGATCCAGCACCTTACCGACAGCCGCTTCGATGCGCTGTGCCAGCGCCTCTTCATTCAATGAATAACGCAGCATCATCGCCACTGATAAAATGGTTGCCAATGGGTTTGCCACCCCCATGCCGGCAATATCCGGTGCCGAGCCATGTATCGGCTCGTACATGCCTTTGCCATTGGCATCCAGAGAAGCCGACGGCAGCATGCCAATTGAACCGGTTAACATCGCCGCACAATCGGACAATACATCACCAAACAGGTTACTGGTCACCATCACATCAAACTGCTTTGGCCATTTAACCAGCTGCATTGCAGCGTTATCGACATACATATGGCTTAACTCAACTTCAGGGTAATCCTTCGCCACGTTTTCCATCACTTCACGCCATAACTCTGATACTTCCAGCACATTGGCTTTATCCACCGAGCAAACACGTTTGTCGCGTTTCATGGCAATATCAAAAGCCGAACGGCCAATGCGCTCTATTTCACTTTCTTTATAACCGGCCGTGTTATAGGCGTAACGCTCACCGTCTTTTTCGGTGATTTCACGCGGCTGGCCGAAATAGATGCCGCCGGTTAATTCACGCACGATCATGATATCCAGACCCGCGACGATTTCAGGTTTTAAAGATGAGGCGTCGGCCAGCTGCGGGTATAAAATCGCAGGTCGCAAATTTGAAAACAATGCCAGCTCTGAACGCAGGCCTAATAAACCCCGCTCGGGACGCATTTCACGCGGCAAGGCTTCATACTGAGGCCCGCCAACAGCGCCTAATAAAATGGCATCGCAGGCTTTCACTAAAGACAAGGTATCATCCGGTAACGGCTTGCCAGCCGCATCGTAACCGGCGCCACCAACCGGGGCTGTCGTCATTGTGGCATCAAAGCCTGCGTGTTGGCGCAGAAACTCAATGACTTTAACCGCTTCTGCGATGATTTCAGGGCCGATGCCGTCACCCGGTAAAATTGCAATGTTATGTGTCATGTTTTTAACCTTATTAAAACTGATATCTTTTATCAGCATTATTATCTATATAAATCAGAACAACCACGGAGCCTGTTGTTTTCTTGTCTTTTCATAGGCACGAATATCATCGGCATGTTTCAATGTTAAACCGATATCATCGAGCCCATTTAACAAGCAGTATTTACGAAACGCATCAACATCAAATTCAATCACCTCACCGCTGGGTTTGGTAATTTTTTGTGCCTCGAGGTTAATCGTCAGTTGATAACCGGTGTCAGCAGCAACCTCTTTGAATAACTGATCAACTATAGCGGCATCCAGCACAATGGGTAACATGCCGCTTTTAAAACTGTTATTAAAAAAGATATCGGCGAAACTGGGCGCAATCACTGCACGAAAACCAAAATCATCCAGCGCCCAGACGGCGTGCTCACGCGATGAACCACAACCAAAGTTTTCCCTGGCCAGCAAAATACTGGCCTGGTTATAAGGTGCTTGATTCAATATGAAATCAGGGTTCAGTTTGCGCAGGCTATGATCCATGCCCGGCTCACCGGGCTCAAGATAACGCCAGTCATCAAATGCCGTCGGCCCAAAGCCACTGCGCTGAATGGATTTTAAATATTGCTTGGGAATAATGGCATCGGTATCAACATTGGGTCGATCCATCGGTGCGACAATGCCGCTTATTTCAGTAAATTTTTGCATCAGCCTGTTACCTTATAATTCATTAACATCGACAAAATGACCGGCTATCGCGGCCGCTGCTGCCATCGCCGGGCTCACCAGATGAGTCCGCCCACCCTGACCTTGCCGGCCTTCGAAATTTCGGTTCGAAGTCGAAGCACAGCGTTCTCCGGCTTGCAGGCGGTCGGCGTTCATCGCCAGACACATTGAACATCCCGGTTCACGCCATTCAAAGCCAGCCGCTTTAAAGATCACATCCAGACCTTCTGCTTCGGCCTGTTGTTTCACCAGACCAGAACCTGGCACTACCATCGCCAGCTTAATATTGGCTGCCACTTTACGGCCTTTTGCCACCTCAGCGGCTGCCCGCATATCCTCGATCCGGGAATTGGTGCATGAACCGATAAAGACCTTGTCGAGCTGAATCTCGGTAATCGGCATGCCGGCCTGTAAACCCATATAGGCCAGCGCCTTACGCATGCCATTGGCTTTGACTTCATCGCTCTCGGTATCCGGATTGGGCACATTGGCATCGACGGCCACTTCCATTTCTGGCGATGTTCCCCAGGTCACCTGCGGTTTAATATCGGCAGCATCGAGGCGCACCACGCTGTCGAAATGAGCCCCCTGATCAGACACCAGATCACGCCATGCGGCCTCGGCTTTATGCCATGTTTCACCGCTGGGTGCATAGGGACGGCCTTTGACATAATCAATCGTGGTTTGATCAACCGCGACCATGCCCGCGCGCGCGCCGCCTTCAATCGCCATATTGCAAACCGTCATCCGGCCTTCCATTGAAAGATTCGCTATTGCCTCTCCAGCAAACTCGATCGCGTAGCCGGTGCCTCCGGCGGTACCGATTTTACCGATGATGGCCAGCACAATATCTTTGGCGGTGACACCGGCAGGCGTTTTTCCATCGACAGCAATCAGCATGTTTTTCATTTTTTTCTGGATCAGGCACTGCGTTGCCATCACATGCTCGACTTCAGAAGTACCGATACCGTGTGCCAGCGCGCCAAAGGCACCGTGTGTGGAGGTATGTGAATCACCGCAGACTACCGTCATTCCCGGCAATGTCGCGCCTTGTTCCGGGCCGATCACATGCACGATACCCTGACGAATATCGTCCATTTTAAATTCTGTGATGGCAAACTCTTTACAGTTTTGCTCCAAAGTCTGCACCTGCAGCTTAGCCACCGGATCAGTAATGCCCTCAGCGCGGGCCGTGGTCGGCACATTATGATCGGGCACAGCCAGTAATGAATCCGCGCGCCAGGGGCTTCGGTTTGCCATACGCAGGCCTTCAAACGCCTGAGGTGAGGTCACTTCGTGAATTAAATGCCTGTCTATGTAAATCAGTGCGGTACCGTCGTCTTCAGTACGTACCACATGGGCGTCCCATAATTTGTCATAAAGCGTTCTTGCAGCCATTTTTGTCTCCACTTACAGCCCTTTTGCAGGCCAAACTAACAGGTCTTGGATTCTACTCTCGACCAATAAATTACTCAAATTCATATTTTTCATATAAACTATTCCTAACAGGAATAACACTTGCGGCTAATTTTTAATGGACATTCAGAACCTTCAGGCTTTCATTGCGGTGTTTGAGCAGCAGTCTTTCTCTAAAGCCTCGGCGATTTTAAACCTGACTCAACCGGCTGTCAGCAAACGCATTGCAGCGCTCGAGCAGGATTACGGCACCAGTCTGTTTGACCGTATAGGCAAGCATATTATTTTGACACAGGCCGGTAAGATTCTATTGCCCAGCGCGCGCCACATTATTGAAGAAATCAAACGCAGCCATCAGAGCATACAGGGGCTCAGCGGGCATTTACGCGGCGAACTTAAACTCGCCACCAGCCATCATATTGGCCTGCACCGGCTGCCGCCGGTGCTCAGAGCCTTCAGCAGTGCGCATGAAAATGTCGAACTTGATCTGCATTTTATGGATTCCGAACAGGCTTGTGAGATGATAGAAAACGGCCAGCTTGAGCTGGCCATTGTTACCCTGCCGCGTAAAGCTTCGAAAAACCTGGTCACCCAGGTAATCTGGCACGACCCACTGGTGGTGGTGGTTGGTAAAACGCATGCTTTGGCCAGCATGAAGAATATCAGTACCGATGATCTAATCGACCGCCCTGCTATTTTGCCCTCGCATGAAACCTTTACCCGCTCGATGATAGAACAACAACTCTCACTCAGCAAAATGCCGCCGATTGCGCTTGAAACCAATTATTTAGAAACCATTAAAATGATGGTGTCGATAGGACTTGGCTGGGGTGTTTTACCCAAAAGCATGATACATGGCGAGCTGATTGAATTTGAAATTAAGGGTGTGAACATGTCCCGTGAACTGGGCGCGGTTTACCACCGCAACCGCAGCTTATCTTCAGCCAGCCTGGCGATGATCGATGTGCTTGAAAAGATATAAGCCCGGCAAGCCAGCGGCTGCTAAAAAACGCATAACGGCGACGTGACAAAGCAGACAAGCTGTATCAAAATAGGCATAAAAAATCGAGTAGAGAGACCATTTAATGCCGAGCACAGACAACAAAGCGCTGGTTTTAGAGCACCTTGACTTATCGTGGAACAAGGGTGACTTTGGTAAAATCAAAGACTTTTTATCGAAACGATTCTTTTACAAAACCACCTTCACCGATGAAATACTCGATACTAAACAGTACATTGATTTCATCAATGTACTGCGAGAAGCGATTCCCGATTTATCCGTTGAACTTGAGCTTATCATGGCTGATAAGCAGCATGTGATGACCCAGGTCAGCTTTTTAGGCGCGGTTGTCAAGGCCTTCTACGGCATACCCGCGAGCAATAAAATCATTACTTTTCCGGCGGTTTCAATCTGGGAGATAGACGACGGTAAAATTATCAGTCTTGATACATTAATCGATATGTCTGGCCTGGAAAGACAGATTGGCACCACTGTGCGGCCTCAGATACCTTTAAATATCCGCTCTAAAACAATTTAATGCCGCCAGCCCGGGCTGGCGGCATTAAGGCGTTTGATTAATGCCGTTCTCTGCCGCCTGGCTTTATTTGTTCTTACCGGCCGTTGTACTGTTCTTGATAATCTGCGTTTGGCTCGCCTTGTTTTTACGGGCAGGGCGTGCGTGTTTTTCGATATTTTTAAAAATAGCATCCCGGTCACCGACTTCATAGCCCGGCATTTTCACACGCTTAATTCGCGTGCCAATCAGGCGCTCAATGCTGGCCAGCGAACGCTCCTCTTCACGGCTAACTAAAGAAATAGCATGACCTTTGCTGCCGGCACGGCCAGCACGCCCTACCCGGTGCACATAATCTTCAGCCAGATATGGTAAATTGTAGTTCACTACATATTCCAGACCCTGAATATCCAGCCCCCGCGCAGCCACTTCTGTTGCGATCAAGACCTGTACTTTATCGGCTTTAAAATCGGCAATGGCGCGGCGACGTGTACCCTGGCTTTTATCACTGTGGCACAATGCTGTTTTAATCTGCGCTTTTTTCAGATTAAGCATCAGCGTATCGGCCTGCGCTTTGGTACTGGTAAAAACCAGTACTTTGAACCAGTTTTGCTCGTCAATCAGGTCAACAAACAATTCTGCTTTGCGGCGTTCTTCAACCGGATAAAGCACATGCTCAATCGTATCGGCAATTGCGTTTTGTTTTGCCACACTAATCACATCGTGGTTTTTCAGCAACTTGTTGGCCAGCTCTTTAACGGCCTGCGACATGGTGGCAGAAAACAACAAGGTTTGACGTTTTGCCGGTGTCATTTGCAGCAGTGCCTGAACATCGGCAATGAAACCCATGTCCAGCATGCGATCTGCCTCATCCAGCACCACAAATTCAACACTGGCAAGGTTGATATTACACTGTACTAAATGCTCCAGCAGTCGCCCGGGAGTAGAGACCAGTATATCGATGCCGGCTTTAATCTTTTTCTGCTGCGCGCTGATTTTTACTCCGCCATAAAAAGCAGTGACGCTGAAAGGCAGGTAGCGGGCATAACGGCTAATGGTCTCAGACAGCTGCTCGGCAAGCTCACGGGTTGGTGTCAGGATCAGTGCCCGCGGGCTACCGGCTGATGTGCTCGAAGGACGGTCATGCATTTGTTGTAAAACAGGCACGGCAAAGGCGGCTGTCTTGCCGGTGCCTGTCTGTGCATTTGCCAGCAGGTCTTTGCCGCGTCGTGCCGGAATAATAGCCTGTTGCTGAATCGGCGTCATTTGGCTGTAGCCACAGGCATCCAGAGCCTGCTGAATCTCAGGTGCCAGATCTAAAGATGAAAATATCATGATAATTCCTTTGTGGATCTCACTACAGTCAAAATTGGAGCGCAATTATAGTGGATTTATGAGTTGTTAGTGCGGCTGATTGCTAATCATTGATTGCTTTCTATCCGATTTATTCACTATATTTAGGCATTAGCTTATAGGGAGCCTGATTGACGATGCAATATCTGCAGGAAATGGCTATTCAGTGCCCCTATTGTGGTGAAGTCATAGAGCTTTTAATTGATGGCTCCGTGCCTCAACAATCATACATCGAAGACTGCCAGGTGTGTTGCTGCCCCATTCACCTCGATATTACAATCACTGATGACCGTCAAACCTGTATAGTTGTCAGGCATGAAAATGAATAAGCACGCATGCTTAACTGCTTTAAATCTGGTTTCGGCCGTGCGCGCACAACACGTTTATTTTGGCTTATGCCTGTTCATCATCACCGCATGTTCCTCTAAGATTATTTACAACCACCTGGATTATGTACTGCCTGAGTATGTTGAGCATTATGTATCGCTCGATCAACTACTCGAAAAGGAACTCGACAGACGCGTCCTGACTCTACTTGACTGGCACCGAAAAACTCAGCTAACACAATATGCTAACTGGCTGCTTCTGGTACAAAAAGAGCTTGTTGACAAGCCCTCAAAAGAAAAAGTTAAACTGAGAATCAGCGAACTTGAACAATTCATAACTGCCGTCTCAGACAAACTTAACGACGAAATGGCAGAGCTGTTACCTCGACTTAACAGACAACAACTGGCTGAATTATTTGAGAACATAGAAGATTCTAATCAAGAGTTTCGTGAAGACTATATTGAAATCGATAATCAGCAACGGCTCGAGCACTATCAACAACAACTTTTAGAAAACTATGAAAACTGGCTTTACACTCTAAGCGAATCCCAAACACTGATTATACAAGATGCCGCAGCCCGCTTAACCGGCTCAGCAGAGCTGAGACTTAAACGCAGACTGCAGTGGCAGAGCGGCATAAAAAAAATATTGCTGGCAGATAAAAACACGGAAACAAAAAAAAATCATTTGAAAAAATTCTTCAGACAGTTTAAAAATGCGAAGTCAGCCGCTTTAGAAAAGGCGAACAGCAATAACACCGATATCATCTCGCAGTTGACCGTTACACTGTGCCAACTGATGACAAAACCCCAACAAACTTACTTCATCGATAAAACCAACAAAACCATCAAGCTACTTACCGAGCTGGCAGAAAACCGTTAATGCACTGGCTGCGCTTTGCCGGTATATCTGGCAGCGGTAAAAACCGCTAGAAACCTGACAAATCGGCTCATGCATCATCAGCATGCATTATTCAGGTTATCAATTTGTTACAACACTTAAGGACAAACATTAAGTCAGTTTTTTTAAAGTTACTGTTTTGTTAAAAATGCCTTGGCGCCGAATTCAGCACGCAAATAAGACCTATAATCTTAACCACTACTAGATCTGAAACGAACGGTGCCAAATGCAAACAACAAGCTCTAAAGCTGATCAGGACATACACAATGCAGGGATCTTAACTGATAACGGATTTGCTCTGAAAATATTATTCTCGTCCGACGAGCCAGCCAAGCTGGGGAAACGGTTTTTATTTTCAGCTTCTGATACTTCAAAAAACACAATATCCATTAGCAGCCGGGAAAGCATTATTCTCAACAGCGTGCTCGATCTTTGTATCACGGATACGCAGTCTAATGAACAGTTCTTTGTCACCGCTGATGTGAAAAAATGCAGTAAAGAAAAAAACTCGTCAGAGTACAGAGCCAGCCTGCAACTCAAGGACAGAGTGAACACCAGCACTGATTTGTATAAATGGCAACAACGGCTGAAAGAAACGAAATAAACAGGCTATACTTGCCATAACAATCCGCGTCTCGGCACGGATGTTAAGCAGACGGCTCATTGCTATAGGTATAATGATCTGACGCTTTAAAATAGAAAAGCTCTACCTATTTGCGTTATAAACCAGAGAATATATGCCCTTTTTTACAGCTTATCTACAGGCTTTATGGAAACTTGCCACAGCACCACACAAGACGCTCCGGTCCACAGAAGACCGGCGCCGCGCCGTGTTACTGGCAGCGTTGTGCATACCCTTAATAGTGATTACGGCTGTAGGCGGTTTTTTCGCACCTGTAGCAACCGCAACTGAACAGCTCTCGGTACAGCTGTTATTTCTTGTGATGGTAGCGGCCTACATTCTTAGCCGTTCAAGCTATTTTATATTCGGCGGCATTCTTGCGATATTTGCGCTTTATATTCCTCCTTACATTGAACTTTTCCAGCTTTCCGAGTATTCAATTTATGCCGTCATGTACCAGTCTTCCTGGATGTCGCTGCCGGTCTTACTAGGCAGTTTGTGGTTACCCCTGCCGGTCGTTTTAACATTCTGGCTTATCAATTTACTTTTTTTTATCAGCCTGCCATTGCTGGCCGATCAGCTGGCATTCGATTTACTCATCATCCCTTTTTTGCAGCAACTGCTTATCGGTGCAGTTGTTTTGTTATCCGCAGCCATCCGCAATAAGGACTTAAGCCAGCTGATCAACAGTTCAGCGGAATTATCGGTTGCAAAAAACAATGCCGAAACAGCCTCCGCTACAAAATCAATGTTTCTGGCAAATATGAGCCATGAAATACGCACACCAATGAACGGCATTATTGGCATACTGGATCTGCTCAAGATGACGCCGTTAAACCAGAAACAAAAAGAGTATTCAGAGATAGCCAGCCGTTCGGCGAACACACTTTTACACATACTCAATGACATACTCGATTTTTCAAAAATTGAGGCAGGGAAACTCAGGCTTGAAAAAATAGATGTCAATATCGGAGAGTTAGTAGAAGAAACAACCAGCCTGTTTGTTTCACAGTCACAAAAAAAAGGCATTGAACTGTTCTGTTATGTCTCCCCTGATATTGCACAAACATATAAAGCAGACCCGACACGATTAAGACAAATACTCACAAACCTGATCAGTAATGCTATCAAGTTTACAGAGCGTGGGGAAATATACGTTTCTGTTAAGCCCGAAGCTGAAAATGGCGATTCAACAGAGCTACTGTTTGAAGTTAAAGATACCGGGATCGGTCTCGAGGCATCAAAGCTGGATAAAATATTTGATTCTTTTACTCAGGCTGATGGCAGCATGACAAGAAAATACGGCGGCACTGGCTTAGGGCTCACCATTACTAAACAGCTGGTCAGAAAAATGAATGGCCGGCTTGAATTAAAAAGTCAAAAAAACACAGGTTCATTATTCTCGGTAACCATCCCGTTTGATATTGTTTCGCCTGCTGACAAACAAATATCGCAAATCAAACCAGCACATGTGCTTATCATCGATGAAAATAAAACAGATCAACAAATTTTAAGCGCCTACCTGAACAGCTGGTCAATGCCGCATAAAATAATTGCTGATGCAGCAATAGCACTCGACACCTTAAGCGATTACCAGCCATCGGCCTCAGCCTTTGATCTGATTTTGCTAGACAGCCTAACCGCAATACACTCTGAGACTGATGTCAGAAAAAGTCTGTCTGACAGTCAGTACAAAAATATTCCTGTTATTTTACTTGGCTCTGGCTGCCATAATGATGAGACTGATAACCAAAGCCGTTATCCAGAAGTACTAACCCGGCCAGTGAGAAAATCAGCACTCTACAATGCCATTGTTAATACCCTGCCACCCTCCGCTAAACCCATGTCATCTAAAGTAATAGATAAAAGCCTGAGCGTCATCGGTAAAACAGCTTTGCTGGTGGAAGACAATATTGTTAACCAGACGGTTGCCGATGCCCTGCTATCAGAAATGGGTTTCGTTACTCAGATTGCCAATAACGGCCAGGAAGCCATCGATTTGTTTTTAGAAAACACCTACGAGCTGATATTAATGGACTGCCAGATGCCGGTTATGAATGGTTTCGAAGCCAGCTCTGCCATACGCGAGATTGAACAACGCTTATCAAAAGCCCGCACACCTATTATTGCGATTACAGCCAACGCACTTGAGGGCGATAAAGAAGACTGTCTTGCCAGCGGCATGGACGATTACTTATCAAAACCCTATACACTTGATCAGCTGCAAAGCACTGTTGCCCGCTGGCTTAAAACGGATGCATAATACAACCGCCGTTAGCCGGCACAAACGGCACTGACGCTGCATTATCATCTATTTAGTCATGTTATAAACCGCCGCTTTAAGCTACGATAGCGACCTGCTTTAAATAACGGTTAGTTTATGCACTTCAAACAACAACGCTTTCTCTGGATTCGCGCGTCTATATACAGCATTTTGATATTCGCTTATATATCTGTTTTTTTTCATCGCATGGCACCTGCTGTGGTCTCCGCGGAACTGATGTCCAGCTTCCGTACATCAGCCACCTCGCTGGGTTCACTGGCGGCCATGTATTATTATATTTATGCATTGATGCAAATTCCTTCGGGTGTGCTGGCTGACACCCTCGGTAACCGCCAGTCCATTACGGCCGGAAACCTGATAGCAGGTATTGGCTCGATCGTGTTTGCCACTGCAGAAACCATTGAAATCGCCTCCTTTGGTCGCTTCATGGTCGGGCTCGGTGTTTCTGTTATTTTTGTCGGCTTAATGAAAAACAATGCGGTCTGGTTCAGAGACAGGGTCTATGGCCTGGTCTCAGGTTTTACCATTTTGATGGGCAATCTGGGTTCAGTATTGGCCGCAAAACCGCTCTCGGTTTTACTGAACTTCTGGTCATGGCGCGATATTTTTATTGCCATGGGCCTGGTCTCCTTATCACTTGCGGCATTAACCGCGTTATTTGTTCGCAACCGCCCCGAAGACGCCGGCTTCCCATCTGTACGCGAAATGGACGGCATGCCATCTCATGCAGAGCGGCACCAGCACTGGACCAAAGACCTTTTTAAAGTAGTCAGCAATATCGCTGTATGGCCTGGCTTCTGGATAAACTTTGGCATGGCCGGCGGACTGTTTGCATTTGCCGGCTTATGGGCAATACCGTTACTGCGGGATAGTTTTGGCATGGGCCGTGATGAAGCCTCGCTGTATACGACCATTACTTTAATCAGCCTGGCGATAGGTACGCTTGCGGCGGGCTGGATTTCTGACCGCCTGGGTTTGCGCAAGCCGGTAATCGTGTTCAGTGCGGCTATCTACGCTCTGGCCTGGCTCGCCATCATCTTCCTGCCATGGCAGCCGGGATTGTTTGCGATGACCTTGTTCATGCTGATCGGCATTAGCGGCGGCGGCTTTGTCGTCACCTACCCTTGTGCCAAGGAAGTGACTCAACCGGCACTTTCGGGCATGGCAATCAGCCTGGTCAATACCGGACTGTTTCTGGGCGCGGCGATCATGCAACCCTTGTTTGGCTGGGTACTTGATTTAGGCTGGGACGGCAAAGTTGTCAACAGTTTAAATCTCTACAGCTGGCAAAATTATCAGCAGGCGATGTTATTAATGCTGGCCTTTGCCGTGATAGCTTTTATCAGTGCCTTAGCAATAAAAGAGACAGGCTGTAAAAACATGACACTCGAACATGACTGATCAGGCGTTCAATCAATAATGCGTTTGGCTTTCCAGTATGCTCTGCGCCAGTAACGATTGTTTAAACTGGACTTCATCACACCTTTAGAGGTTGATGCATGCATAAATTCATCTTTACCCAGGTAAATGCCTACATGACGGGTTTTTTCCTTGCCTGTTTTAAAAAAAACCAGGTCTCCGATATCAAGCTCATTGCGGGCCACATGCTTGCCAATTTTTGCCAGGCCTTTAGTCGTTCTCGGTATCAGTATATTGATCTGGTCTTTATAGGTATTATAAACAAAGCCCGAGCAATCCACGCCCTTTCTGGTGATACCGCCAAGCCGATAGGGCACATTTTTCCAGACCAGCAACTGGCGGTCGAACAGCCTTAATAGCTTCTGATCCGAATAGGGACTGTCCACAGGAAAGTCACTGGCAGCAACCCGCACCGGCGTTGCACAGCCCGCTAGCTGGGAAAACAATAACGTCAACATGAGCACAACATAGTGCTTTCTCAATTTAACAATTCTCATAAAAAGACCGCCTGTTTCTAATGTTTTTTTAATCGGGCCAAGCTTAATCAACTTTAAAAATAACGACTGATTTTTTTAACCCGCTTGTTAAAAAAAGCTGTTCTGCTGACTGGGTTATGATTCACCGGAGCCGGTAATGTTGCAGCCAGCTGTATCGCCTGCGCAACCGACAACCTTGACGCGGATATTCCCCAGTAATGCCTGGCAGCGGCTTCGACACCAAAAATACCCCTGCCAAATTCCGCCACATTCAAATACAGCTCCAGAATTCTCCTCTTCGACAGCTTTCTTTCCATGCCGATGGTCAGCACCAGCTCATGCCATTTTCGCAAAGGGTTTTTAGAGGCACTAAGAAAAATATTTTTTACCGTTTGCTGTGAAATGGTACTGCCACCATAAACAAACCTTTGTTCAGAAAGGTTATATTCCATAGCCGCTTGCAAGGCTTCCATATCAATACCCGAATGCGAATAAAAGCTGGCATCCTCGGCAACGATCAGCGCTCTGATCATATGCCGGGATATTTTATGAATGGGTCGCTGCTGCCACTGCAAATCAGGCCAGCTTTGATGCCTGTATTGCTCAAAAATATAATGCCGGATAAAATTCGAACGCTGTATCGGGCCTGCTTTATATAATTCCCAGTCCGGCCATATGCCGATCAGATAACCCGTATCCATAATAAAGACCAGTACAAGCAGCCTTACACCCCAGCGCACGAAACGAATGAGTTTTTGTTTTTTTAAATATTTTTTAAAGCGAGCTTGTAATGAGATTGATGACATACATTTTATTTTTGATATTTAATAAACTGTTTATAGTCTATTTTTACAGCGCCTGCGCCGGAACAGCCGTTGATTTATTCAGCGGCTTTGAGCAGTAACAAACGCCTGATGAACTGCCAGTGCCAGGCGATGCCCAGTAAAACAGCGATATGGAATAACTCATGTGGTCCCAGCACACCGGCTATAACTACCGGTAACTGTAAAAATTCCAGGCTGGCACCTGCCGTATAAGCTAAAGCGCCATATATAAGCGGTTTAATAATATCAAAGCCATGCAAACGGTGCGTAAGATAAGCCGATAAGATTCCAATCCAGCCAAGCCCGAGGTAAAGCAGCAAACCCAGCCACTCTGCCATATCGTTGAAAAAAATTGACTTTAGAGTGATACCCGTTATCGCCAGCAGCCAAATAATAATCACCACACCCCAGCGCCAAAAGCCTTTAAACAAAATGCCATGAACAGGCGTAAAGGTGCCGGCAATCAGCGCAAAGATACCGGCATGATCCAGACGCTGCAATACCGAGCGTGCCGTGCTCTGGTGCTCAAGCAGGTGGTAGGCACTGCTCATCGATAATAAAAACACAACCGAACATACAAACAGTATGGTGGTAATAAAGCTGCTGATATCGCCTCTTGAGAGTTTTACCAGCTTTACACCATGAACAAGAAAAAAAACAGCGCCCAGCAAATGACTTAGTGAGCTAAAAGGATCTGTAAAACCCGGAATAGATAGTGTATTCATTATTATATTCTGGCTACTAATGACAGCAGATAACGTATCGATAGAAATGATGTAACGCTTTTTACAGATCAGTCTCTGGGCTGATGGTTTTGCAACAAGGCAGGTTCAAGCTGTTAGCCTAAGCCACCGCTGCATTTGAAATCAGCGGCCTGTTTACTGAAGCTGCATATTGCGCGCCAAGGCAAAATAACCATTGATATACAATGTTGTTCGCAGCGTGATCACACCGTTATTAACACTAAAATCAGCAATCGTTTCATGTAAGGATGAGGTATTTGTACCCTGCACTCTTCTATATTTTGTTGAAACCCGCATTTTATTTGCCGACAATTGCTTTATCGCAAAGGTCGAGTTCATATTAAGGTATTCTATGATTTCATTAAAACCTGTTTTCTGCTCCGGAACATAGACAGCCAGGTCCATGATCACTTTTCCATCCGACGCTATATCCAGGCTTGCCTTTAACTGCTGTGTTTTTGAAACCTCTTCAAAAACATCATTATTTTTTACGCAGTAAATCTCAACAGCCTGGCCTTCAAGCCTTTTTTTAGTCTTAGCAAACAGCGTATCGACGGTCTGCTTTTGCTGTCTTGTCAGCGCATTATTCTCTTCAAAATTATAATACGCATCCCCCTCTGCTATTAAAGTAGGCGATTGCTCTTCACAATTAATCGCGCTGGCATTAAATGCATAAACCAGTGTTAAGAGAGTGAGCATACTGCGGGTGCATATATTAATCATAAAACCGTCCTGAATATAAATAATAAAGCCAGATACAGACCTTGTTAGCCGCGGCAGATGAAAAAACAGCCACCACATCAATATAAGTCCTATCTGCAATACAGGCAAGTACTGATCGCATAAAAACGCCTCAGCCAGCGACCACAAACAACAGAATATCGCGCCGAGACAGGTGAAGATAACGGGCTTATTGCCAGTGCTTGCAATAGCTGCCAATATATAAGTCGTGACAATAAACAGCAATGACCTGACTTATCATTTAGCCCTGACATTTTAATGCGAAAGCTTATGACAACACGTATTGGCATAATCAGTGACACACACTCTTCTACCGCCCCGCTTGCTGAGGCGCTGGAAATATTTAAAACAGAAAACGTTGACAGCATTATTTGTGCCGGCGATGTAGCCGGTTATGGTGAAGATGAACTGATTCAGACCATCAGGTTACTGCAGCACAGTGATTGCCTTATCGTCTCAGGCAATCACGATGTATTAACAGAGCCGGAGATCAAACACGCAGACGAGATAAAACATTTTTTTGATTCATTACCCGACTTTATAGAACTGACTATTGAAGGCAAACGAATTTATATCGTGCATGCCAGCCCTCCCCGGCAGCAACATGGCGGCATTAAATTGCTCGACAAATACGGAAACCTGATTCATGAACAGCTGCAAATATGGCAACAGAAACTGCGCGATAACGCTCATGATGTGTTGATCGTAGGCCACACACACCAGGTATTTGCCGAATATATCGGCAATACCCTGGTCATCAATCCCGGCAGCACTTTATACAACCACAGCTGCATGGTGCTTAGCTTGCCCGATATGACAATTAGCCGCTACGCGTTAGAGCATAAAGCCATCATTAAAAGCTGGAACTGGGGCCTCTTGTTTAATGATGTAAATGGTTAAACTGAAGAATTAGATTTATGAAAATATTGCACCCAAGCCTGATGTGAAAATTATAATTACTCACTGCCTCACCGGTTTGAGAAAAAATCCATGGCTCTGGTTATAAATAGCCATCAATAATGTATCATTTGAGATAACGGTTTGCGTCGAATCCAGGGTTGCAGCCAGGCCTGTATAATGACCATCAAAGCCGCCACAGTTTAACAGCGTTACATTATCGATTGCGTACTCGTTTTTAGTGCTGTCAATCGTCGCAAACTCACCGCTGATCTGGCACGAGAACATGGTGCTAAGTGTTGCCGTAAAATGGCCATCAGCGAGTATCGAAAACTGCCAGTCACCGATAGCATGAGAATACTGCCAGAGCCCCTGCAGACGGTTTAAATCAGCGCCCCGAAAATAGCTGTCGTCAAACAACATAACATAGTTGCCATTCACCGCGCCGCTGTACGCACCTGCAATACTGGTATAAGTATATGCATTACCGGCAAAAGAAAGACTGCCTGCATTATTATTGCTGGCATCGTAATAGTCCGGGTAATAATAAAGATTGGCATCGATAATACCCGGCGTATCGTTGCTAAAAAGCAGTTTTTCATTTTCATTATAAAAGAAAACACGGGCATCACTGGTATAAAGACCGACACCGCTACTTTCGGTTGCTTCGAATGTTGATACCGCCCCGGAAGCAGAGGTTGAGCTGGAAATTGCACCGGCGCTAAAAGCACCGTACCAGATTCCTTCGCCAGCACTGTTTTGACTCACATCGGTCGGGCTTTCATCAGCGCAGGCGTTAAGCACTAAAGGCAGTGTGGATAATAGTCTGGAAATTTTCATTGGCCTGTCCTTTTTTACTTACGTCATGTGCTCATTTTATCCAGCCGAAAAAAAGCATGCCTGTATCAGTTTGACAGATTATTTTTAATCAGTGTTTTTAAATCCTGCATCGACTGACATTGATTAATCGCTTCGCTGTTAATCAATAAATCAACCGAGTCATTGCTATAAAATACAGCAGGCAATTCATAATCCAGATCCGGGTACTGTCGTTTCCATTCATCGCGGTGCAAAAATTCAAGTTCGATATCAATGCTTTGAAGAAACGTTTTCCATTCTTCTCGCATTGAAAACGCCGAATGCGTAACCGCACACAACTGGCAGGCATATGTTGAGGGTGAGAATATTTTATGCGCAATATCCGACACCGTGTTAAACAAACCACTGTCGGCGTTATAAACAAAAATCAGCTTTTTAATCATTCTCATCCTTATCTTTTTTTGTTTATCAGGTGATGATGGAGCGGTAGATTGTGGTGCTTTCAGCTTTTTATATAACGCCGTGTAAGCAATGCCGCCATAAAGACTATAGCAGCAGCTATCAAAAATGTCTGGGTTGAGCCCAGCCCTTGCCAGCTTAGACCGCTTAACAAACTTCCCGCTGCGCCGCCTGCACCAAAACTCACACTGGCATAAAGTGCCTGGCCCCGGCCCTGGTGTTTGCCGACAAAGGTCTGATGAAATAATGAAATGGCCACCGCATGAAAAACGCCAAAACTGGCCGCATGCAATAACTGCGCGAACACCATTACGGACGGGTATTGCACCATATAGGCAATCAGCAGCCATCTGGCTGTTGTTAACAATAAAGCCACAATTAATAAATCACGATGACCATATTTTGGTAACCAGCGATGAATATATAAAAAGACGACGACTTCAGCAATCACACCCAGCGCCCATAAAGCACCAATCATGCTGCTCTGATAATCATGTTCTTGCAGGTAAATGCTATAGAAAGTGTAATACGGGCCGTGGCTAAACTGCACCAGAAAACAGATCACCAGCAAGGCGATCACTTGCGGCTGTTTTAAGACCAGGAGAATGCTGCCCTGCTGATGTTTATGAAGCGGCTGAGTATCGACCGGCACTAAAAAACTGCTCAGCATTAATGCCGCGTACAAAACCAGCAACACAACCGGCACCATGCTGATAGCGTGATGCTCCAGCATCAAGCCCATTATGGCGACAGCGGCCACAAAACCGAGGGAGCCCCAGACGCGTATTTTGCTGTAATTATGCTCATCGGCACCCAGAAAATTCATCGTCGTTGCTTCAAACTGCGGCAACGCGGCATTCCAGAAAAAGCTGAAACTCACCATTACAAAGGCCAGCCAGCCGTATGATTGCTCAACAAATATCAATGCAAATATAACAAAGGATAAGACACTGGCAAGGCGCACAATCCACATACCCTTGCCAGTGTGATCGCCGATCCAGCCCCAGATATAGGGCGCTACAATTTTTGTCGCCATGATAATGGCAATGAGTTCACCAATTTGACGGGCATCGAAGCCCAGTGACTGAAGGTATAAGCCCCAGTACGGAACCAGCACGCCTAATGCGCTGAAATAGACCAGATAAAAAGCGGACAGGCGCCAGTAGGGTACCGGCTCAACTTTCTCCATCTGAAGCCGTTAGCAATGCATTACCTTCGTCATTAAACACTGGCAGGAATAACGGGGGTTTGGCACTTAACATCACCGCATTGGGCATTAAAGCGCATCATGTGATCCATAATCACCAGTGCCAGCATGGCCTCAGCAATCGGTGTTGCACGGATACCGACACAGGGATCATGGCGACCGTGTGTCACCACCTCCATCGCCTCGCCATTGATATCAACACTGGCACCTGGCAGACGAATACTTGAGGTGGCTTTCAATGCCATATGCGCAACGATATTCTGGCCCGAAGAGATACCACCCAGAATGCCGCCTGCATGGTTAGTAAGAAAGCCCTGCGGGGTGATTTCATCACGGAACTCGGTGCCTTTGGCGGTCACGCATTCAAAACCATCACCTATCTCAACCCCTTTTACCGCATTGATGGTCATCATCGCATACGCAATTTCTGCATCAAGCCGGTCAAATACTGGCTCCCCCAGACCCGGCGGCACCCCTTCTGCCACCACCGAAATTTTGGCGCCGACTGAATTGCCTTCTTTGCGCAGTGCATCCATATACTCTTCCAGCTCGGCCACTTTGTTTTTATCCGGGCAGAAGAACGCGTTATTGTGAATTTCATCCCAGTCAAACGTTTCTGCTTTAATTGGGCCGAGCTGAGAAAGATAACCGCGGATTTTTATACCGTAACGATGCTGCAGGTATTTTTTTGCGATACCACCGGCGGCTACGCGCATCGCCGTTTCACGTGCAGATGAGCGACCGCCGCCGCGGTAATCGCGGAAGCCGTATTTTTGCGTATAGGTATAATCGGCGTGACCCGGGCGAAAGGTAGCTGCGATATTGCCGTAGTCTTTTGATCGCTGATCGACATTTTCAATCATTAAACCGATCGGTGTACCGGTCGTTTTGCCTTCAAAAACACCGGACAGAATTTTTACCTGATCCGGTTCGCGCCGCTGTGTGGTATGCCGACTGGTGCCCGGTTTGCGGCGATCCAGATCAGCCTGTAAATCCGATTCTGTTAGCTCTAAACCCGGAGGACAACCATCAACAATGCCCAGCAAAGCCGGGCCATGGCTTTCACCGCTGGTGGTTACAGTAAATAATTTGCCGATGGTATTTCCTGACATGCACAGTCTCACTCAATAATTGTGAGCATTATTCTAACATGAAGAAACTAAAGGAAACTATTTGATATGGCGCCTGAGCAAGATTGAAGCCAGGCGCTCTGGGCATTAATACTTAAACTGTGAAACCAGTTCCTGCAGTTCAGCCGCCAGCTCTGCCAGATCTTGGCTGGAAACAGCAAGCTGATCCGAGGCCTGGGCATTGCTTTCAGCAACATGGCTGATGCTCACCACATTCTGGTTTATTTCTTCAGCCACGGCGCTTTGTTCTTCCGATGCTGTTGCAATCTGGATATTCATGCTGCTGATGGTTGCCACCGAATTGGTAATTTCATTCAGCGCCTGGCCGGCAGTCGATGCCTGCTCGACGCTGGAGCGCGCCTTTTCCTGGCCTTGAGAAATGGCTGCAACGGCCGCCTTGGCCTGTACCTGAAGGCTGTCGATCATGGTTTCAATTTCTGTCGCCGATTCCTGAGTACGGCTGGCTAATGTGCGCACCTCATCGGCCACCACTGCAAAACCACGGCCCTGCTCACCGGCTCGTGCCGCTTCTATCGCCGCATTTAATGCCAGCAAGTTGGTTTGTTCGGCAACGCCTTTAATGACATCCAGAACAGAGCCAATGGAAACGGCATCTTCAGATAATTTATTGATAACCGTTGCACCGGTTTCAATTTCAGAGGCCAGTGAGTTAATCGATGCAACCGTATCACTGACTATCTGCTGCCCTGATTTTGCATCTTCATCAGCTTGTTGGGCTGAATCAGCAGCCATATTAGCATTTGAAGCCACTTCCTGTACCGTTGCCGTCATTTCAGTAATCGCCGTCGCAACCTGCTCAGTCTGCTGACGCTGCTGTTGTGATCCGATTTGTGTCTGGTCAACAATGTTTGAGACATCACTGACCACATTCGATAAATTCTCTACACCGCTGGCGACCTGAGACACCATTGCCTGCACTTTAGTGGCAAAACGGTTAAAGCCGCTGGCCATCAAGGCGATTTCAGATTTGCCTTTTTCATTCAGGCGGCGGGTTAAGTCACCTTCACCTTCAGCCAGGTCTTCCATCGCATGCACGGCAGCATTAATCGGGAAGGTAATCATGCGAGCCATAAAGTACGCCACCAACACACCCATAACAATACCGATCGTTAACCAGATAATGACTTCTGTACTGGCACCGGCAGCCTCTTCCTGCAACTGATTACTGGTTTCAGTAATTTTTGACTTCAACTCATCAACCATAGAACCCAGATCGGTCTCTATTTTTGCGAGCAAGATACCGATTTCAGTCTTAACCAGGTAGATATCTGTCCTGTATTTATCGGTAGAGTGGATATTGATGGCTTCAGTTAATGCCGCGGAATATTCTTTATTAACCTTGATAAAGTTTTCCATTAAATCCGATTGTTCGAATGTATATAAAGACTCTTTAGATTGCAGGATTTTTAATTTTGACTGCACGACCTCTTCAATCGCTTTCATATTTTGAATATTAACATCGGCCCTGAAAGCCAGAAACGTTCTTAACTCACTCGCCAGCTGCACATTGTAATAACGCAAATCGTATATCGTCTGGCGAAATTCATCACGTTTAGACCGGGGGTTGTCTTCTTCATAATCAGACTCAATCATCTGGCTGATCATCGACTGTAATTGCTGCGCTCTGGGGTTTAGCCTTTCAGCCGCCAGTCTTTGCGCCGGTATATTGGCCATATCATCATTTGCCAGTGCGATCATTTTGTCTTTATAACTGGCCAGCTTTGACAGGTCATTCTGAACAGTTGCCACTACCGAACTGTATTTTTCATTATCAGCGACGTATTGCATGGTTATTAATTCATTAATGCGATGACTTGCTGTGCCCAGATGCAAAATATAACCGGCTTTATAGGCTTCTTCTTTGGTTAACAGATAAAAACCTAAGGCATTGCTCGCCGCTTTCAATTCTGTTTCCAGATTCTGTGCTGACAGTACCACCGGCTGAATTTCTTCAGCTACCTCACTGATGCCATTACTCAGATGAACAAAACGGCCCAGTGTGCTCAGGGAAACAAATAACAAAATCGCTAAAATCAAACCAAAGCCAAACCAGATACGATTACTGATCGATGAGTTGTCGATAATTGCGATTTTATTCAGATGACAAATTTCAATAATCGAACGCATTGTTTCTCCGGTCAAATTTATTTAGCGATAATCGTAATATAATGTCGCTATAGTATTGATATATAGCAGCATTATTTTTAAAAGCGATTAAAAACAGGGAAAAAGCGATTTTTTATGTAGGAAAAATCCTACAAGATAGCTCTCAGTTTCTAACTGTATTTTTATAATTAATTAATTCCACTGCTGAAAATAGTCCTGGTATTCCACTAGCTGATCATACGTCAGTAAAAAAACACCCTCGCCACCACGCTCAAACTCAAGCCAGTAAAAACCCACCTCTGGCAACAATTGCTCAAGCGCGACTTGCGAATTACCTACCTCAACAACCAAAATCCCCCCAGGACTCAGATAGTTAGCGGCCTGCTTCAGGATAACTTTAACCAGATCAAGCCCATCCTCTCCTGCCGCCAGCCCCACCTCAGGCTCACGTCTGAATTCATCCGGCAATGACGCCATATCTTCAGCATCGACGTAAGGCGGGTTGGAGACAATGATATTGTATTTCTTACCTTCTAACGCTGAAAACAGATCCGACTGATAGACCGAGACCTGATCCTGAAGCTGATGATGTTTAATATTTTTTTCTGCTACTTCGATCGCCTGGGGTGAAATATCCGCAAGATCAACCTCTGCCCATTCGAATGCGTAAGCACAGGCAATGCCAATGCAACCACTACCGCTGCACAAATCCAGCACCCTTTCGACCTGGTCGACATCAATCCAGGGCTGAAACTGATTTTCAATGAGTTCGGCTATCGGCGAGCGTGGCACCAGCACATTTTCATTGACATAAAACTTAAGCCCTGCAAACCAGGCTTCATTGGTTAAATAAGCCGCCGGTGTGCGCTCACTAATACGCCGCCGATACAGGTTTAATATCTGCTCACGCTCGGCCAGGGTTAAACGTGAATCAAAATAATTTTCACTGATATTCAGCGGCAAGTTCAGCGTCGATAAGGCCATAAACACCGCCTCATCCAGCGCATTCGCCATGCCATGGCCATAATAGATTTCAGCTTGATTGAAGCGGCTGACGCCCCAGCGAACGAGGTCACGGATCGTGATTAACTCTGCCGCCACAGCCGATACATCGAAAGAAATTATTGCTTTTACATCAGACACTCAGCTTGCTCCAAAATAGTCTTATCAAAATTTACGCTTTCACTCACTGCCTCAGCCACCTATAATAGCCGCCAATTTTGGTATAAAGAAGGCTCACCCATGCGTTTAAGCATTACCTGGCTGCTAATAGTGTTAGCAAACGTCAGTAGCATCAATACCTATGCCGCCGACTCACTGATGATTCACAATGCGTGGGTGCCCGAAATGCCGCCGGTAAGTCGTGTTCATGCCGGTTTTGCCAGCTTTCATAATGCCAGCAACGAGGATCTTGAAATCATCGCCTTCAGCAGCCCGGACTATGCCCGCATCGAAATGCATTTAAGCAAAGAAGTTGACGGCATGGCGCGCATGATACCGCAGAAGTCTTTAATTGTGCAGGCAAATAAAATGTTAACGCTGCAACACGGCAGTTACCATCTGATGATGTTCAAACCCGTCAGAAAACTCAAAAGCGGTGATAACATCAGCTTGAGTGTGCAGCTGTCCAATGGCAAGCAGCAGAGCTTTAGCGCGACGGTGAAGAGCACCATGCAAAACGAAAGCCATCACCACCATCATTAATCACAATCTTTTAAAATACTTTAAATTATGAATGTCAAAACAAAAACACTGCTTTTTTATTTATTACCACACCATTTTATTTCCTGGGTGTCTTATTTTCTGGCACATATTACCTGGCCACCGCTTAAAAACCGCTTTATTGATCTCTATCGCCACCTGCACCCGGTCGACCTTGATCTGGCCATTATTAAAGATGCGCATGAATACACCTCACTCAATGACTTTTTTACCCGCGCCCTTGAGCCGTCGGCGCGGCCTCATGCGCGCGGCAAAAACACCCTGCTGTGCCCGGTAGATGGCAAAGTCAGCCAGGCTCAGGCGATCGAAAACGGGCGCATCTTTCAGGCCAAAGGTCAGGATTATTCTTTATTAGAGCTGGTCGGTGGCATTAAAGAACTAGCAGCACCTTTTGAAAATGGCATGTTCAGTACAATTTACCTGTCACCGACTGATTACCACCGTATTCATATGCCTCTGGCCGGCGAGTTAACCGATACTGTTTATGTACCGGGCCGTCTGTTCAGTGTCGCACCCTGGACGGTGGAAAATGTGCCGCGCCTGTTTGCCCGCAATGAACGCGTTGTGTGCAAATTTGATACCGCCGCCGGACCGATGATCATGATCCTGGTCGGTGCCATCAATGTATCAGCTATCGATACTGTTTGGGGCGGCTGTGAAACACCGCCCAGTGGCTGGTCAGTCAAACACCGCACTTATAATGACGTCAAAATCAGCCTCAAAAAAGGCGCTGAAATGGGCCGCTTTAACCTCGGTTCTACGGTGATTCTGCTGATGGCCGATAACGTCACGTTTGAAGACAGCATCAAACCCGGAGAAGTCACACAAATGGGTCAGGCACTGGCTACTTTCAAATAAACAGGCGCCGCTAATCGGCTAAGCCCGGCTAAAGGGAAACGCCATCACTTCGCTGAGCCGGGTTTTGGCTGTTAATACCATCAACAAACGCTCCAGACCTATCGCTACCCCGGCACACTCGGGCAGGCCGGCCTCAAGCGCTGCCAGAAAATGCTCATCAACCGGCATTGGCAATAAGCCCGCCTTCTTGCGTTTCTGGTTATCGGCAGCAAAACGTTGGCGCTGCTCTGTGGCATCCGTCAGCTCAGTAAAGCCATTCGCTAACTCCAGCTCACCATAAAAAACTTCAAAGCGTTCCGCCCGCAGACCGTCATCGCTGATTTTTGCCAGCGCACATTGCGATGCGGGGTAATCGTATAACAGGGTATACGCCTGAGTGGAAAAATTAACAGCCACCGCTTGCGTCAGAATCCAGTCCAGCCATTCATCAAGATCATGCTCAGAGATGCCCTGTGGTATTTCTATTTGCCGCTGCAGGCAGCACTGACGACAGTCTTCAACCGTGGTATTGAGCGGGTCGAGCTGTACCGCCTGCATAAATGCCTGCTGATAACTCAACTCTATGCAGTCGATCTTTTGGCCTGCATCGGCTGATAGTTGCTGCAATAAAACGCCGACCTCGGTCATCAGTTGGCGGTAATCAAAAGCCAGGCGATACCATTCAAGCAGGTTAAATTCAGGGTTATGAAAAACACCCGCTTCTTCACGCCGGTAGACTTTACAAATTTGATAGATAGAAGGAAATCCCGATGCCAGTAAGCGTTTCATTGGGTATTCCGGCGATGTCTGCAGATAACAGGTTTGCTGGCGCATCCGGGTTGCAAAGCTTTCAATGTGCAAATCCGTCACTGCCGCCGCCGACAAAGAAGGCGTATCCACTTCCAGCACATCAGATGCTGCAAAAAAAGCCCGGATACTTTGCAGCATGCGGGCCCGGTGTTGCATAACATCAATATCAGCGATTGCCTGCCAGTGATGAACACTCATTTTAATAACTACAAATTAATCTTTAACGCGCGAGACGTATTCACCCGTTCGTGTATCAATTTTCAAGACTTCGCCGATTTCAATGAATAAAGGGACTTTAACCACTGCGCCCGTTTCTAAGGTGGCCGGCTTATTGCCGCCTTGTGCCGTATCACCTTTCAGTCCGGGATCTGTTTCAGTAATGGTCAGCTCAACAAAATTAGGCGGTGTTACCAGCAGCGGCTCGCCGTTCCATAATGTCATGGTGCAAGGCTCCTGGCCTTTAACCCAGTTTGCACAATCTGCCATCGCTGTTTCAGTAGCGCCGTATTGCTCAAATGTTGCCGGATCCATAAAGTGCCACAACTCACCGTCACTGTATAAAAACTCAACATCAATATCGATCACATCAGCCGCTTCAACCGACTCACCAGATTTGTAGGTTTTTTCAATGGTACGACCTGTTTTCAGGTTCTTCATTTTAACGCGGTTAAAAGCCTGGCCTTTGCCCGGCTTAACCAGAATATTTTCAGTAATTGAACACGGGTCACCGTTCAATATCAATTTCAAGCCATTTTTGAATTCGTTTGTACTGTAACTCGCCATAAATCTCACCTTGAATAAACCAAGGCGCAATAATACCGAAAAAGCCCGCATTAATACACTCACAAGGCCTTATAATATGTGCTTTTTTAGCGGCATCAGCGGATTTCTATGAGCACCCTGTGGCAACATCAACTGGCGAATAACATCACTTCGCTTGACGAACTTATCAGCCAAACGGCTAACGAAAACCTCAGAAACTCGTTTTGCAGTACCGCCAATCAGCAATTTAAAATCAAAATACCGGCAGACTTTCTTCCCGGTCTGGAAGACATCGATGCTGATCCGCTACTGGCCCAGGTATTACCCCATGCCAACGAAATGCTCGCCCGTGACGGTTACCGGGCTGACCCGGTCGGCGACCTGCAAGCCATGGCAAGCCCCGGTCTGATCCATAAATACCGCAGCCGGGCATTATTTATCGTCACCGGTGCCTGTGCGATTCATTGCCGTTACTGCTTCCGGCGTCACTTTCCGTATGCCGATGCGCAAATCAACAAAGATAACTGGCAACCGGCTTTTAACTACTTACATGCGCATGAAGACATATCTGAAATCATACTCAGTGGCGGTGACCCGTTAATGATTTCTGATGACAAGCTGGAATATTTACTCAATCAGCTGATGAAAATACCACATATCAAACGGCTTCGAATACACAGCCGCATTCCCAGTGTGCTGCCATCACGCATTAATGAAAAGTTAATTTCTTTATTACAGGCCAGCCGGTTTCTAGTCTCACTGGTGACGCATATCAATCACCCCGATGAATTAAATCAAAACAACAAAACGGTTTTCAGCCGTTTAAAAAATACCGATATCCAGTTATTAAATCAGTCCGTTCTTTTGTTTAATATCAATAATAAAAGCGAAACGCTTATCGAGTTGAGCGAAAAGCTGTATGAGTTTGGTATTTTACCGTATTATTTACATTTATTAGATCCTGTGCAGGGCGCGGCGCATTTTTCTGTAAAAGAATCTGACGCAATTGCGTTAGTAAATACGATTAGTGGCCATTTACCCGGCTACCTTGTGCCTAAACTGGTCAAAGAAATTGCGGGCGAACAGGCTAAAACACGCGTTTTGTAAAAACAATGTGAATTAAATCTAACAAAAAACCGCAAACTGTTGTTTTTGCTATAATATTTAACAAGAATCATTATTTAATTAATGATGGATGCTTTTCCCGATTGAAGCATAATCGGCAAAGTAATGAATGGATAAGATGGATACTCCGGCGACATGAAACTTCATATTCCCAATCAGACAGCACCAGTGAAAGGGGCCTTTCCCAATCACCCACGCAAGGTCAAAAAATGGTTGGCTCAACTTCCCAGAGCCAGCATGGGCGATATGACGCGGCAAATATATAATGCACTGGTCGATCTGAATCGTCAGGATATGCCGCCCAAGTACCGTATTGCCAACATGGAGCTGTTTCATCAGCCTATTCAGCTTATTCTTGAGCATTTGCACAAACACTTCATCAATCGCAGTTTACCGCTGCCGGAAAAAAGCCTGAAAATAATCAATCTTAATCAGGCGCTATTACGTGAATTCAGCCATGGTTACAAGATCGTGATTTTTGAAGTCGCTAACGGCATCGCCAAACTGGATGACAAGAGCATTATTCTCGCCGCTTACCGTTGCATCACCATCACCTCTGAGCTGGTATTAAGAGCCAGCCAGATTTACGCCGATGTAGCACGTGGCAGCTGGTGGGATGTCAATCACATATATCAGTTTATCTGCAGCAAAGACTGGCAGAAAAAAATCGTCAAAGCCGATGATCTCGACAACAAAAAAATCTCTATTGAGCAAGCCTATAAACAACTGGTTTTATTTTCTCTGTCACGCCCTCATGCCCTCAGGCACAGCGAAACAGAACGTGTCTTCAAGCAGCTGGATGAATGGAACCCGCTGGTGCATTTTATTTCTGTCCCTGTTCCCAACGAACAGGACCGCTGCTTCTCTATCCAGATCAAGGTCGATATGCCTCCGGCCTGCATCAACAGCATTGAGCACCAGAACAAGCCCAATGTTATTGCCATTGATACCGCTCAACTGGTAAAAAAAGTCAGCGAACTCTCAGCGGATAAAAGCAAGGGTTATGACACCGTTTCCACCAATGACGGTTTAACCCAGGAAACACTGCGCACACTGGTTAACTCCTGGAGCATCTGTGCCAAACGGCGCTTTTCACGCAGTCAAAAACAGGGCAATATCGCAGCCTCTATTGGTCTTCATTCGATCTACACATCAATCTATGAAGAACTGCACCCCACAGAAATAGAAGAAATACCGGCTGAGAGCGCATTTACTCTGGAGTCCATCGAGTCAGATTTTGATTATGACAGGGCCGATAATTATGACCCGTCACTGATCACCCACCCTAATCTCAATGCGACCATGAGAAGCCTGCCTGATGCCTGGGACATGGTCGCTTCCGGTAATGTGTTAACCGATACCTTCATCGGTGAACTCAAAGCCCGCGAAAAACAAAGCTACAGCCTGCATAAAGAAGCCGATGATTTATATTGGGAAGTGATCAATGTTTCAGCTGGCGGTTATTCTTTACACTGGAATTCCGATACCACATCAAAAGCCCAGGTGGGGGAACTCATTGGTATCCGCGAACGCGAGCCAGACAACAGCTACCAGTGGCGCGCTGGTATTATTCGCTGGATGCAATATACCCAGGGAAACGGTCTCGATATTGGTGTTCAGGTGTTATCCCCTAAGGTTATTACAGCTACCATCCACCGCATCGGTAAAGAATACGAAAACCCTTTTGAATGCCTGATGCTACCCGGCATTAAGCCCATTAAACAGCCAACGACATTATTATTACCGGCACATGCCTTCAAAATAGGTTCATGTCTGAAAGCCTATGTTTATGACCGCACAATCGATATTAAACTGACTACTGTCGCCGAGCATACCGGCTCATTCACCCAGTTCCAGTTTAGCCAGATCGCCGAAAAAGAAAAAAATCATGCTAAAAAACAGCTGTCTGATTCATTTAAGCGAACTGACCCTGGCATGCCACCTGTCAATACTGATGACGATAATGATTTCGACTCTATCTGGTCCTCTTTATAAGTCATTTTAAAAATCTACCGCTAATGACGTTTCCATATTAGAATAAACCTGCAATATAAGGACGATGGAGTAGTGTGTGAGTAAAGAAAAATCGGTCAACCTCATAGTAATTGACGATTCTTTCAACAATGAAGAAAAACTGGTCAGCATCATACGTGGACTGGGTTCGGCTGCCCGCTCTGTGCGCGTAGAAGACGACGAAGACCTTGAGGAAGCGCTGAAAAAAACCACGCCTGATTTAGTCATCTATAACCTCGGCATGGAACTGATTGATCTTCCCGGTGTGATGAAAATACTCACCGGGCATGAGCTGACAAACCGCACCGCCGTGCTGGCAGCGTCTCGTGACGGCCAGACTAATGACATAAACCTCGTCATGTCACAGGGTGCAAATGACCTGATCGACATGAAAAATGACGCTCACCTCAAAAATGTACTCAGCCGCGAATTAAAACAGCTGGCGAACAACAGAAGGCTGTTTCAGCTTGAAAGTGCTTATATAGAGAGTGAAAAGCGCTGTGATTCCCTGCTAGACAGCTCTCGGGATGCCATCGCCTATATCCATGAAGGCATGCACATTTATTCTAACCAGTCCTACCTTGAGCTGTTCGGCTTTGAAGAAACGGAAGACCTTGAAGGCACACCGATACTCGACATGGTGGGCCGCGATGATCAGGATCGTTTCAAAAAGTTTCTGCGTGGTTACAGCAACAGCAGCGGTATCGCCAATCTGGAATGCAATCTCAAGAATGCCGACAGTACAGAATTCAAGGGTAAAATAGAATTTTCACCGGCCTCAATCGACGGTGAGCCCTGTATCCAGATCATTATTCGTAATGAAGTTGATCAGAAAGAACTGGAAAAGCAGATTAACATGCTCAGCCAGAGAGACCAGGTAACCGGCCTTTATAACCGCCAGTTTTTTATCGACTCGCTGGAAAAAACGATTGCCAAATCTAAAAAAGATAAAACAGAGTCGGCCTTACTCTATCTCAGCCTCGACGGTTTTCACGAATTAAAAGACAAACTGGGTGTTATCGGCAGCGACCAGTTATTGATAGACGTAGCCGAGCGCCTGCAAAAAGTCTGTGACGATAACGATATTTTATCCCGCTTCCATGGTCATGACTTCACGATTATTCATACAGACTCCAGCGCTGAAGAGTCTGAAAGCTATGCCGCCAGGCTGCAAAACGAGATACAACAATTTAGCACCACAATTAACGGCATCGCCACAAAAACAACCTGCACAATCGGTATCAGCCTGATTGAACAAGAGCCACCTGAGTCCAGTGAAATTCTGTTGCGTGCTGAAAAAGCTGCCGAACAATCTCAAAAACAAGGCCCTAATACTATTTCCGTGTACGTGCCAAAAGAAGGTGAACTGACGCAGAAAGAAATTGACTCGAAAGTATCAGGCTCGTTAATGACAGCACTGAAAAACAACATGTTTGTATTGTATTACCAGCCGGTTATCAGCCTGCACGGTGACACCGAAGAACGCTATGAAGTCTATGTGCGCATGAAAGATAAAACTGGCGAGCTGATCATGCCCGATGAGTTTATGCCTGCGGCTGAACGCAGCGGTTTAATGACCGCTATTGACCGCTGGGTTATTGAACATGCTTTAAGTGCGCTGCTTGTTCAGAAAAAAGCCAATAAACATACAAAATTTTTTATTAAGCTGAGTGAAACTTCGCTGCGTGATGAGGCTTTTTTACCCTGGCTCGAGGAAAAACTGCAAGCCGCCAATATCAACAAACATTCCATTATTTTTGAAATCAAAGAGTCAACCGCCGTCACCAACCTGAAACAGACCAAAATACTGGCTGAAGGTCTGGCAGCGCTGGACTGCAGCTTTGCACTGGATGATTTTGGCACCGGCCTCAACCCCTTCCAGTTATTAAAACACATCCCTGTCGATTACCTGAAAATTGAAAGCTCTTTCATGGAAAACCTCTCCACTAATACGCAAAATCAGGAAACGGTTAAAAACATCACCGAAACAGCGACTAAAATGAATAAGCTAACCATTGCCCAGTGCATTCATGATGCCAGCAGCCTTTCTGTTTTATGGGGCATGGGTGTCAATTTCATTCAGGGCAATTTCTTGCAGGAGCCGGTACAAGAACTGGATTACGACTTCACCGAAATGACAGGTTAATGCTCCCTTAAGAAAAGCCATGTAAACTTTCTGCGCATGCCTTTGTCATACAAAGGACTTAATTCACAACACAAGGAACGCAAATGAACAAAATCATAATAGCCGCCTCTTTACTTATCTCTTTTTCCCCAATAGCTGCACAGGCAGGCCATGACGACGGACTGATCACTAAAAAAAGTCAATACTCTGTCTCCAAGACACTGGACCGGCTTGAAAATGTTTTAAAAAAGAAAGGCATTACGGTTGCTTTGCGCTGGAAACACGATGCCAAGGCAAAAGGCGTGAATGTTGACCTCAGACCAACTGAATTACTGATTTTCGGCAACCCGAAAATTGGCAGCCACATGTTTACCTCCAACCAGACGGCTGGAATCGACCTGCCATTGAAAGCACTGGCATGGCAAGATGAAAACGGTGATGTTTTTCTCAGTTATAACGACCCTGCCTATGTCGCAAAGCGTCACCATATCAATGACCGCGCGCAGATCCTAAAGAAAATGAGCGGCGCTTTAAACAAACTCAGCAATGTCGCTACCGGTAACAACTAAACACCACAATAATTGCTGCAAAAAAAACGCCATTCATTGAATGGCGTTTTTTTGTTTAAGGGCTAATAGCCTAGCGCTGTGACTTCAGCGCCCTGATCCTGTCTTCAAGTGGCGGATGGCTCATAAAAAATTTCTGCCAGTTGCTCTTTACACCAGCAGAAATACCAAATGCTACCATTTGCTCCGGTAGCTCACTGGCTCCCGAATTACGCCTGAGTTTTTCAAGTGCTGCGATCATGTTATGCCTTCCGGCCAGTTCAGCACCGCCCTGGTCCGCCCTGTATTCGCGCCAGCGAGAAAAATACATCACAATACCACTGGCCAATATACCAAACACAATCTGCGCGACAAACGAGGCGATATAATAACCCATGCCATGACCGCGCTCATTTTTCAACAATATCCGGTCAACCAGGAAACCGACAATACGTGAAAAGAAAATAACAAAGGTATTCACAACACCCTGGATTAACGTCAGCGTGACCATGTCACCATTCGCGACGTGGGCGATTTCGTGGCCGATAACGGCTTCCGCTTCCGACTCACTCATATTGCTCAGCAAACCGCTGCTGACCGCAACCAGTGCATTATTGCGGCTCATACCGGTCGCAAACGCATTAATTTCTGCCGTTTCAAAGACTGCAACTTCCGGCATGCCGATGCCAGCTTTCTGAGATAATCGCTGCACGGTATTGAGCAGCCATTTTTCAGTACCGTTTCGCGGTTGCTGGATCACCACAGCCCCGCTCATACGTTTTGCCATCCATTTCGACATCATCAGGGAAATCAAAGAGCCGCCCATGCCAAACACCGCCGAAAAGACCAGCAAAGCCTGTAGATCAAGGTCTGCACCGTTATTCTTGAGCACAGATTCAACGCCCAATAACTGTAACACCACGCCTAAAACCAGCATGATCGCGATATTGGTTAGCAAAAAGTAAAACATTCTTTTCATGAGTTAATTTCTCAAATTAGACACGCTGTGAATATGGCGTCATGGTTTGATGATTTCAAGCCATAAAACGAAAATGCGCGTTAAAAACTCAGCCGTTTATCTGACTTATTGACAATCTTATAAAGCCCGTCCATGCTCGATAAAGGGCACACATCAGCACCCTGAGACGACCTGCTTGCAAAACACGGTGACAGGCAAGCCTATCGCCGCCATTTTTACAAAATGTGCCATTTGATCTGCCACTTTAAACGGCTCGCCTGCAGCTGTTCAGATTCAATGCCTTTAGCCAGTAAAAATA
This sequence comes from Gammaproteobacteria bacterium, assembly GCA_029882395.1. Taxonomy (GTDB): domain Bacteria; phylum Pseudomonadota; class Gammaproteobacteria; order SZUA-229; family SZUA-229; genus JAUVDT01. The sequence continues at coordinate 11,833 of JAOUKT010000005.1, read as the reverse complement.
CCTTAAGCTATCATTCTTATATATAGAAAATACGTCTGGCCGAAATGCATTGCAGATGGTTTCAGTTGCAGTGCGTGTATTATTATCCAGGCTTCATGAAACCTGCGTAAAGTGATGCTGCAATAGCCGCTATTGCTATCATCAGCGTGTTTTTTAGCTTTACGTTTACTATCTCATATTCACGGGCTGTGTTTTTGAACGCAGCATAAAAAATATAACGAAAACAATAAGCGTTATTTAAGATTAAATTATCGGCTCACTGGAAAAGCTTTTGCATTCCAGTCCGTCATGCCCTGTTGCACAACCTGCACGTTGGTAAAGCCTTTCTTCACTAAAATCTTTGCCGCTTTTGCAGAACGCCTGTCAGTTCTGCAAATGATCAGCACCGGCAGCTGCCTGTAGGCGTCTATTTCGTCAATGTTTTTTGCAAGCTGTTCCAGCGGCATCAGTTTTGCTTGTTCAATATGCCCCTGCTCGCCGATAAAGTCTTCAGCAGGACGAACATCCAGTAACAATAGTTTTTCTTTTGCATCCAGTTTTTGTTTTAGCTGCTCAACACTGAGCATCGGCTTGGCACGAAGCCTTGCTATCAGACTTGGTAAAAAAGCAACCATGGCGAGCAAAGCAATACCGATCATTATTTTTTGAATCAGCGCTTCATCTCCGGCCAGTGCTTCGCGCCCCAGGTAACCGATATAGCTATACGCTATTGCACCCGGCAACATGCAAATATAGGTAGCGATAGAATAATGGCTCAGTTTTATTTTTGTTAAACCCAGCGCATAGTTCAAAAGATTAAACGGGAATAACGGCACCAGGCGCACAAAGGCCACAAATTTCCAGCCTTCATCTTCGACGCCCTGTTTTAATGATTTAAGGCGGCCGCCGGTTTTTTTCTCTACCCAGTCATGCGCCAGATAACGTGCGGCAATAAACGAAATAATGGCACCGATCGTGGCGGCGGTGAGATTAATAAATGTGCCCAATAGCGGACCAAACAAGGCACCACCTGCCAGCGTCAACACCGAGCCCGGGAAAAAGAAAACCGTGCCGACAATATACAGCAGCATAAAAACCAAAGGCCCCGCCATGCCGGCATTATTAACCCAGCTTTCAAGCACAGCAATGTCGATTGATTGACGGTAAGTGATGGCCAGTGCCATGCCCGTGACAATCAGCAGAAAAATAAAAAGCCGTATAACTGTCTTGTTCATTGTTTTAGTCTTCATCTTGGTGTTTTAACAAGCCATGGCTTATCTGAAAAAAGTAAAATGCCTTTTCCCACCACAGGAAAAGGCGTACCACTTTTGCGCGAGTGATTCTTTATTTGTCGCTGTTTTGGCTATCATTCCAGCTGCGACGGTTAATGGCGTAATCGCTGATCTTGCCCTTGAAAGGCAGCGTTAACATACCGCTAATCCAGCAAACGTCTTTGGCCGAACGGTATGAGCGGATACCGATCGTCATCGCCTCATGGCCTGCTCTTGGTTGATCACGGTACGTTCCAAATAAACGATCCCACCACGGCAGACTGAAACCGAAGTTGCTATTGGTTTCATCATCTTCTATTGAGTGATGCACCCGATGCATATCGGGCGTGACAAGAAACAAACGCAATACCTTGTCGATGTTTTTTGGCAGGCGAATATTGCCGTGATTAAACATGGCCGTGGCATTCAATATCACTTCAAATATCACCACGGCAAACACCGCCGGGCCCAGCAATACTATCGTGCAAAACTTAATGCCCATTGACAGCATAATCTCAAACGTATGGAAACGCGCGCCGGTCGTTACATCATAATCAGGGTCTGCATGGTGTACCCGGTGCAAACGCCATAACAGCGGAATGGCATGGACCATCACATGCTGTATATAAATAACCAGGTCCATGATAACTATCGCCAGCACAGCCGCTAACCAGATCGGCATCTCAATATTATTGAGCAGGCCCCAGCCGTTCTGCTGAGCACTTGCGGCGACACCAATGGCAGCAACTGGAAACACCAAACGGAGAATAAAACTATTAAAAAACACCAGACCAAGGTTATTCAGCCAGCGCACCGTTTTAGACACCGTGAGCGCGCGCCTGGGCGCAATCAGTTCCCAAATCGCTATGACCGCCAGCATACCGAAAAAGAAACTCATGCGGATTTCTTTCTCATAATTCATTACAAGTTCATCAATAGACATCGGTTATACCTTAGGTTTTACTTGTCAACGTGTTTATCAGGGTTATAATCGAACAAGAGTTGTCTTGTATTCAATTAATTACTTGAATAGTAGAATAGTGGAAATTTAATGTATGTCAAGTTCAAACTTCAAACAAGACTTGTTCAGCCAGTTCGCCCGTATCGGCAAAGCCCTGAGCCACGCCAACCGCCTGGAATTACTGGAATTCATAGCTCAGGCTGAACGCAGTGTCGATGAATTATCAAAAGTTTCGGGGCTAACGGTTGCCAACACTTCACAGCACCTGCAACATTTGAGGCAGGCCGGCCTCGTTACCTGCCGCAAACAAGGCCTGAAAGTGTTTTATCAACTCAGTGGTGATGATGTGATCAAGCTGTTAGACATGGTACGCGGTGTCGCCGAGCGCCACATTGCCGAAGTTGATAAACTGATTAACACTTACCTCACCGTAAAAGACGAACTGGAACCCATTCCGCGCGAAGAACTGCTGCAACGCGTCAAACAAGGCCTGGTCACCGTTCTCGATGTTCGCCCGGCCGAAGAATACGCCGCCGGTCATGTGCCCGGCGCGGTCAACGTGCCCCTGAGTCAGCTCGAATCATATTTACAACAGCTCGACAGCCAGCATGAAGTCGTCGCCTATTGCCGCGGCCCGCATTGCATACTCGCCTTTGATGCCGTAGCCCGGCTGAGAAAAGAAGGACTCAAAGCCCGTCGACTGGAAGACGGTTTTCCAGAATGGAAGCTGGCGGGTTTAGCCTATGAACAATCACATTAAAAACCGGCTTCAAGAGCGTGACTAAAGCCTTTTTCTAAAGCCAGATGCGGCAGCTATGGCAAAGCGCCTTATTAAAAACCTGAGCAGGCTATCCCGGCCCGGCATCGCAAATCCTGACAGACCGACATAAAGCTGATACTTCCATCGAAAACGTCGAATTAATTTACATTGCAGGTAATTATCTACTAATATGTAAGGTTATATAACACTATAAAAACAATCATCCGGCTATTCTTCTGGAAACAATAACAGGTATGTATTAAATGCTATTAGAAGGCAGTTATGACTATAAACTCGTGCTTTTATCAGTACTTATAGCCATTTTTTCATCTTATACCGCCCTTAACCTCATTTCCCAACTGAAAAGAAACAACACCCGGCATATCGCTCACCACCATATCGGCAGTAGCGGCCTGGTACTGGGCCTTGGTATCTGGTCGATGCATTTTGTCGGCATGCTGGCCTTCTCACTGCCCGTTGAGATTCACTACGGTGGCAGCCTGACATTATTGTCACTGGTAGTCGCCATTGTCGCGACCATTGCCGGTCTGGCCATCGCCAATGCTGATAAAGGCCTGGTCTGGCTAGTTAGCGGAGGCCTGCTGCTGGGCATCGGCATTTCTTCAATGCATTATATTGGCATGGCCGCGATGCAGCTGCACGCGAGCATGCATCACAATACTTTTTTAATCATATTGTCTGTCATCGTAGGCGTGATTGCGGCAAACGTCGCTTTATGGATTACATTCTCCGTCGGCCGCGGCGATATTTCTGGCCGCTTTACGATAAAAGCCAGCAGCGCCGTTATTATGGGCTTCGCTATTTCCGGCATGCACTATATCGGCATGGCCGCAATGAGCTTCCATTCTATTAACAATGCGGATTTTGCATTTACTGGCTTTGATCTTGACCCCGGTATCATCGGCGTTGTGCTGACACTGGCGATATTACTTTTATTATCTTTTGCTTTGTGGTCTTCCCGTCTGGTATCTGAAGCCAACCTGGTTCATCAGAATGAGAAAAAAATAAGAGTCATTACAGAAAACCTGGCTGATATTATTATGACCATTAATAGCCAGGGCATTATCGAGTTCACCAATGCATCGGTCAAAAAGATATTTGGCTATCAGCCTCATGAGGTCATTGGCAAAAACCTTAACCTGTTAATACCGGAACCAGGCCCGCAGATAGAAGATAATTTTATCCAGAATTATTTTGATACCAGCAGTATTACGGTGAGCGGCCTGACACAACGAGAATTAAAGGCAAAACATAAAAACGGCAATATATTTCCCGTTAATTTTTCCATCAGTGAAACAAGCATTGAAAACCAGCAGACCTTTATCGGCACCATCCGCGACATCAGTGAACGTATCGAAGCACAAAAACAACTTCACTACCTGGCGCATCATGATATTTTAACCACCTTACCCAACCGACATTCTTTTTTAGAACACGTCGAACACGCCCTCGGCCAGGCTAAACAGTACCAGCGATTATTTGCAGTCTTGTACCTTGATTTAGATCGTTTTAAGGTCATTAACGATACGTTAGGTCACGACGTGGGTGACCGACTCTTACAGGAAATTGCGACAAGACTAAAAACCTGCATTCGCGGCAGCGACATTATTGCCCGCATTTCCGGCGACGAGTTTACTGTTTTGCTAGACAACCTGTCGGTTCTAGAAGATGTCACCCCCATCGCACAAAAAATTATCACAATCCTGTCATTACCTTATACATATGCAGGCCATGAACTTTTTACCAGCGCCAGTATCGGCATTAGCACCTTCCCGGACGATGGCAAAACAGCCTCTGGCATGATGAGGCATGCAGATATCGCCATGTATCGTGCCAAGTCAGAAGGCGGAAACCAGTATTGTTTTTATTCAAAAGACATGAAGCTAAAAAACAATAACCTTTTACAGCTCGAAAGCGACCTCAGACACGCTTTAGAAAGAAACGAATTCGAGCTCTATTACCAGCCCCAGGTTGATATTGAAAATTCAATTTATTCTGGTGTTGAAGCATTACTGCGCTGGAACCACCCAAAACATGGCGTCATCCCGCCCATAGATTTTATTCCTTTACTGGAAGAAACAGGCTTAATTATACCCGTCGGTGACTGGATCATTCGTACAGCCTGCGAACAAGCCATCAGCTGGCAAAAACAAAACATTCCCCCGATACACATTGCAGTTAACCTTTCTGCCCGGCAATTTGCTGATAAGAATCTGCCAAAAAAGATTTCTGACATGCTTCAGGCAACAGGACTAGAGCCTGAATACCTTGAACTTGAAATTACTGAAAATATTTTAATGCATCAAGACAATCACACCATGAATATCATTCATGAATTACACACACTCAATATACAGCTTGCAATAGATGACTTTGGAACCGGCTACTCATCACTGAGCTACCTGAAAAAATTCCCGATCCACACATTAAAAATAGACCGCTCATTCGTCCGTGATATCACCACTGACTCTGACGACGCCGCTATCGTACAACTGATAATCGACATGGCACACAGTCTCAAACTCAATGTGGTTGCCGAAGGCGTTGAAACCAGAGAACAAATACTATTTCTAAAAGAAAAAAAATGTGGCGAGATGCAGGGTTTCTTTTTCAGCAAACCATTGCCTGCTAATGAGATCACAGAGATCTTACGTCGGGGCATTTCAGCGGCTTCATAAACAGGTGTAAAGCCAGGCTAGTTTGTTTACAGCATCGCCTCAACATGGCCAGATAATGATCAATCAACGTTATCACAGCCATCACACCTATAATCATTTATTCCATCATTTTATTTGTTAATTATTTAAAATAATTAACGGACGACAAGCCGCTAATATAGACCGCTAAAACAAGCGCTTAAGAGTAGCTCAATCGAACGCTAGCCACGTGCTTAATAATATAATTGACGCCTAAGCTAAACATAACATCCGATAAAGAAACCAAGACAATCATTCACAAACCTGAACACCCCTATTGCTCAATTGAAAATGGACGTTACTGATCAGGGAGATGATCATGCCGCTGCCTCGTTATGCACAAATCTCGTTAGCTGCCACGCGCTGTTATCACTGTGTTTGCCGCTGCGTGCAGCGGGCTTTTTTATGCGGGCTTGATGCCGCCACAGGCAACAGCTTTGAACACCGTCGCCAGTGGATTGAAGACAAACTGTTCGACCTTGCGCAAATCTTTTGTATTGATCTGTATGCTTAGGCGGTGATATCCAATCATTACCATGCGATGCTGCATATCAACCAAGCACAGGGCTTATCGTTAACAATTTTTCATACGATGGGTGACTTGATTAGCTAATCATCCGCTAACATTTCATTCATCACTTTAAGCAGAGCTTCAATATCAACTGGCTTAGTCAGGTAGCCTTTGAAACCCGCGGCTTTACCCCGGTCCATATCGTGTTTCATTGCCAGAGCACTGAGTGCTATGACAGGAATGTTGCGAGTACATTTTTCAGCGGTTAATCGTCTTAAAGCTTCATACCCATCTATTTCAGGTAAATTAATATCCATCAGAATAAGATCTGGCTTTAAACTTAAGGCGAGGTTTATACCCTGAAGCGCATCAGGGCATGAAACTAATTGATAAGGCGTTTTTTTATCAATCAAACGAGCTACCATACGTAAATTTGCGGCATTATCCTCAATATACAATATTGTTTTTTTCAAAAGCCCGATGTCGGCTTCACTATCCAGCTGATGAATTTTAATAGCGGTATCACTTGTCTGAGTATTATGCTCGAGCAGATTAAGTTCAATCCAGAAAGTTGAGCCACAGCCCGTCTGGCTTTCAAAGCCGATTACACCATGCATCATTTCAATCAGGCGCTTGGTAAGAACCAGGCCAATACCCGTGCCTTCTATTTCGGTGGCTTCTGCGCCAATACGCTCAAACGGTTTAAATAGATGTTTTTGTTGTTCCTGACTTAAACCATTGCCGGTATCAGTAACAGACAGTCTTAATCGATTAGCAGCAACCTCTTTACTGCTTATGGTAATGCTGCCACCCTGTTTATTGTACTTAATAGCATTGGATAAAAGATTTAGTATGATTTGCTTTAAGCGTGTATGGTCAGCAAAAACGGTATGATATTTCTCAGTCGGCAACTGGTTAATAACTTCAATATGCCTTTGCAGTGCTGAAGATTTAACGAGCACTAAACTTTCATCTACTAATTGGTTAAGATTAACATTTTCAAAAGATATATCGAATTTTCCAGCTTCAATCTTTGAAAGATCTAACACATCATCAATCAGCGTAAGAAGATGTTGACCAGCAGAATATATTTCTTCGATACTTTCTTTAGTATCCTCGTCTTGTGCTTCTAAAGCCAGCAACTGCGAGAAGCCTAAGATAGCATTCATAGGCGTGCGTAATTCATGACTCATAGAAGATAAAAAATCAGATTTAGCCTGGTTAGCATGCTCAGCATCTTCTTTTGCCTGCAGAAAATCCGCTGTGCGCAGTTTTACTTGCTCCTCAAGCTCCTCTTTTGATCGTTGTAAATATTCTTTTCTCTTTTCGGCTTCTTTACGCAGTTGATATTGTTCTGTTACATCATTAAAAACGAGCACCATGCCCAGAATCTTATCATGATCCCGGATCGGCGCAGCTGAGTCTGCTATTTGATACTCCTTACCATCTTTAGAAATGAGTTTAGTATGACTATTGAGATAAACAGTCTCACCTGTACTTATAACCTTTTCTACCGGGTTTTCAACCGCGGCACCTGTAGCAGCATTGACTATAGGAAAAACTTCTTTTAAAAGCATTCCTTCAGCCTCTTTTAACGACCAGCCTGTCAGCTGCTCAGCAACAGGGTTCATACGTGTGATGCAGCCTTTTGCATCGGTAGCGATAACGGCATCACCGATACTATTAAGTGTTACCGCAAGATTCTGCTCCCGCTCCTGTAACTCTTTATTACGTTGTTTCAGAGCAAGCTGGCTTATTTCTAAATTTTTTGCCATTAAATTAAACGAGCGGGCAACATCTCCAATTTCATCATTACTATTAATGTTTATGCGATGCTGTAACTGACCCTGGCCTATGGTATGAGCACTTTCTTCCAGCTTGCGTAAATTACGAGTAAGAAAATAACCTATTAATACTGTCACTATAATAGTCAACAACAATTCTATAAACGCAATAATGGCATTTTGCAGACGCGTACTTTCACTTAACAGACGAACATATTCTATAGAGTAGCCAGCATGTATTTCTCCCAGATACTGCCCATATAACTCTATCTTTTTACCGTAATCAAATACACCATCAACAAGCGCCTCCTCATAACTACTATCATGCTCAAGTGATATTACTTTACCATTTAGAATTTCGGGAGTGTGAGTATGAGTGTGATCATGTACTGAAGTCGAACCACTCTTTTGCTTAAGCAAGTGCGTTTTAGTGCCAAATGATGCAACAACCTCACCGGTGTGATCAATTACATCCATATATACCAGATCACGATTCTCTTTTAATAATGACAGAGAATCTTTAATCAAAGCATGATCATTAGCCATCAGACCAGGGGCAAAAAGATTGACGATCAATACACTTTCATCTTTGATCGAATTCTCCAGTAGCTCGGCATGACTGGAGCCGATTAAGCGCACACTGTTCCATACAAGAATGCTGAGCATGACTACTTCAATAAACACAACACTTAATATCAAACGAGTTGAAAGACGATGCAACATCACCCAGGCTCTTTATTGATGAATATTACATCGCACTGACTAATACTACTGCTGTTGTTATTGACAAAATATAGGGGAAATCTACTGCAATAAATGACTACCACTTTACATCAAACCTCTGTTTTTTATTTTTTTGATGAGGACCCAATCATTGACGAACCTGGTTTATAAGGTCGAACTGATTCATAATCTTTTTCTCTTGCCGAAAGATAGCCTGGGAAACCCACTTTTTTAAGCACTAGCTTACCATGCTTAGTAGCTTCCATACCCACCATTACTCTTTCAATTTCTCCTGCCAGTTTATCACCCAGGTCTGTTGCCACTAAAGTAGGCATAGCAGGCATAGCGGGTAATCGATCTACAATTCTCAAGGGTATCCCCCTGTCCAGAGCTTTATTGACCGAATTGATTGATACAAGAGCCGCTACAGCATCATTAGCCAGTGCAGCCTGATAAGCTGCATTATGACTCTTATAAGCTTTAAACTTAGGTGCTTTTTCTGCTACCAAATCTTTTGATTTGAAATAATCTTTACCAGATCGGGTTGATAGTGCGGGAGCGGGAGGAGTAGCAATCAATTTACCCGACAATTGTGAAAGCTTGATAATTTTACTATCTTTGGGTACAACTAAAAGAGAAACCAAATCTCTTTTAGGCCTTGATATTATTTTATAATCGCCGCTATCTGTTGCAAGCAGTGAAAAATGTGGAGCAGTGATCACTATGTCATATTGACGCTTAGCCGTTCTACGCACAAATTCAGGAAAATCTTTTGCTGTCTCCAAAACCAGTTTTCTATCCAGCTCCTGTTCTAAATAGTCTTTTAACGGTGCAAAGCGTTTGAAAAGCGCACCACTACTCACTATAGGAAAAACGCCCATAATAAGTGTTTTTCTATCTGGTACCTGTGAAGCATAGACGGAGTTAAAATAAGAATATAAAAAAAATAAGAATATAGCAACGCCACCACGATGTTCAACAAGCCTGTTTAAAGACATATCATTTTTCCCTTTTTTAGCAAACGTCATATAGCTTGCTAAATTATTTCAGCCAGTACTTACTTATAGAGTTATTTGTAGAGAAATACCAACAAAAAGTGAATATCAAGATATGACTATATTAGGTTATTGGCATGTTTTTATAAGCAGTTATTTCTAAAAAATAATGGAGCGATATTGGGTTTGTCTATGAGCGAATTCTCTGACTCACCACTAGTAAAACAATCAATAGAGTCAGACTCAATTGATTATATGAGTGTCATGATTAGTTTGCATGGTATGTGATGCGTTAATGATCTATATTAGAAAAAACTGTGTTCTGAGCTTCCTCCAATAATACGGACGATTTAATTACCTGCATATTTCTTTTCGTATTCTACAGGCGTCATGTAATTTGAAAAAGCAGTCGTCTTTGACGGTTATAAAACACTTCAATGTATTCGAAAATACTTTGCCTCGCTTCTGCACTTGTTTTGTAATCCTCATAAAAAAATCCCGATATAGACACCCAAGACAATAATTGACAAGACTGAACACCCCTATTACTCTATTTAAAATGGATTTAACTGATCAGGGAGATGATCATGCCGCTGCCTCGTTATGCACAAATCTCATTAGCTGCCACACCCTATTATCACTGTGTTTGCCGCTGCGTGCGGCGGTCTTTTTTATGCGGGCTTGATGCCGCCACAGGCAACAGCTTTGAACACCGTCGCCAGTGGATTGAAGACAAACTGATTGACCTTGCGCAAATCTTTTGTATTGAGCTGTGTGCTTACGCGGTGATGTCCAATCATTACCACGCGGTACTGCATATTAACCAAACACAGGGCTTATCATTAACAACGCAACAAGTCATTGAAAAATGGCATCAGCTATTTAAAGGCTCGTTGTTGTCACAACGTTTTCAACGAAATGAACAACTCACGAACGCCGAGCTCGCAGCTTTAGACAAACAAGTTGAACACTGGCGTTATCGGCTGATGGATATCAGCTGGTATATGCGCTGCATGAACGAAGCCATAGCCAGACAGTCAAATCAGGAAGATAACTGCACAGGTCGATTCTGGGAAGGCCGCTATAAATGCCAGGCATTGTTAGATGAAGCTGCACTCGCAGCCTGCATGGCATATGTGGATTTAAATCCGATTCGCGCGGCGATTGAAAACACGCCCGAGCAATCAGCGCACACGTCAATTAAAAAACGCATACAAAAAGCCAAAACCGTGACAACGCCCAATCACCCTCAGCAACAAAGCAAAGCCCTGATGGCTTTTGCAGGCAACCCCAGAAAAAATATGCCACAGGGACTGCCGTTTCGGCTAACAGACTACATCGATCTGGTCGACTGGACAGGACGCATCATGCGCGATGATAAACGCGGACACATCAAACATTCATTACCACCGATACTCGAACGACTTAACATTGAGCCAAAACACTGGCACTACATGACCCGGCACTTTGAAAGTCAATTTAAAACACTCGTCGGCTCAGCCTACAAACTCAAACAAACCTGCCGACAATTAGGCTACAGCCGAACGCCGGGCATAAAAACCTGCCAGCAATACTTCCCTTAAAACCAATACAGACCGCTAGTTCATACAGCAGATTAAAATCTGCTAAATACACTCGCCTGTCACCCACTAACTTGCCTCTAAATCCACATCACATAGCTTTTTTAAATAAAACAGACGAAAAGATAACGAAAAGTATTTGAATTAATTTTTTTGACTATATTTTTACTTAAGATGGGTGTCTTGATTAGTTAGTTCGTTGACATCACTCACCGGCGAGAACGGCTGAGGGTAAGGTGAGACGCGTCGCTTTCGACGGCGCGATTGTACCAGGCCAGCTCTGTTCAGGATATTGTAGAGTGTGCTTTTCGATGGAATGATTTCATTGGGGTAACGTTGCGCCAGCATGACTTGTATTTTTTTGCGCCAGGCATCGTTTGATATTGCTGGCGCAGTTCGATGATCGCTTGATGTAGTCGATACGGGGTTTGTACAGGATAACTTTTAGGCCGGCGACTCTGTTCATTTAAACCGTCGATACCGGTAGATTCAAAGCGCTGTATCCATTTGTATCCCGTTTTTCGACTGATACCATAGTCGATACATAAGTCA
>JAOUKT010000047.1 GCA_029882395.1 Gammaproteobacteria bacterium | reverse complement strand
AAGTGACCAGGAGAAAGCCGTGGCTCTTGCAAATACTCCGCTATTATAATTTCCGAGCCAGCCTGTACCAGCGGCAAGATACTCTTTTCCTCTTTCGGTAAAACCTGAATCTGTGCGTCTCCAAATGCCCGTAATATTGGCTTCAGTTACCGTTACATTAGCACCGGCTTCTTCCTCAGGCTCACAAGAAAACAATAGCGCCGAAAAAAACACCAAACAAAATATAGTTAAGAGAGAATAATTTTTATAATAATATTTCATAATACAATCCTATAGTTTATTGCACTCACGCTTTTATTATTTTGAGAATTATGTAACGACTGTAAACCTTAACAAGTGTTAATCTTCTCGTTAATCATTCTATAAGACTGTCAATTATGCTTTAACAAATACTCGCCAATAAAAACAAACAACAGTCCTGCACTATTCAAATTGACACATATGACCACCAAAGCCCACTCATGCGAGTGTTTGCTAAAACAAATAACTAAAAACTGCATGACTCTCATACTATAAACAATGGCAGTTTTCTGTATTATAAAAACAGATTTTTCTAATGTATGAAACTACCCTGATACAGAGTATTTAGTTTATTTCTATTTCATTCATGCCTATACTTCACCGACTTTCTATTAAACAAAAGGACATTGTTAATGCCAAACGTTGATCAAATGATAAATGACATACTTCGTCGTGAAGGAGGATTTGTAGATCATGCTGATGATAAAGGCGGGCCCACCAAATACGGCATCACTATTAAGACCCTGTCCGCGTACCTGGGTCATGCTGCTTTAAGCAGTGAAGTAGAAGCGTTAACAGAAGAAGTCGCAAGAGACATCTACGAACGCAACTATTATATAGCCCCCCGAATTGACCGTTTACCTGAGACTATACAGCCCTTTGTTTTTGACTGCGCCATCAACCACGGACCTCGCAGGGCCATTAAGTTTTTACAGTCTGTTTGCAATCAGGCAGGTTATAAACCGGCTTTATCTGAAGACGGCACCCTGGGGCCGAACACGCTTAAGGCCGTCGACTCGACGCTTGCTAAAATGGGAAATGTTTTCCTTCAGGCACTTTATGAAGAGCGACGGAACTTTTACCTCACCATTGTACAAAACGAGCCTTCACAAAAGGTTTTCCTTAACGGCTGGATGAATCGTGTTAATGAATTTGAATCGGAGATAGCATAATGGCCTGGTATAACTTAATTGAGAATATATTTAAAAGCGGAAAAAATATAGCAGAAGTCTTTACAGAAAATTCTGAACAAAAATCCGTTCGTAAACACAAAGAGTCTATGGCTGATATAGACAGAGACGTGGCGACCCTTAATCAATTTGCCGCTGAATTTCACAAGCGAGAAAACAGAAATATCTTTGACTCTGTTGCTGATGCTCTTAACAGACTTATTCGGCCTTCAATTACTATTGCTGTTTTAAGTCTTTTTGTTATTGCTCCCTACAACCCTGAACGTTTTATGTTAATTGCACAAGCATATGAACTCGTACCTTCAGGCTACTGGGCTCTGCTTAGTGTCATCGTTGGCTTTTATTTCGGCGGAAGAATGCAGTTAAAAGCCCAGGACATGACCTTGAAGAAAGCCGCTGTTGAGAGCTTTAAAGACCTTGTAAAGTCAAAAAAAGAGTTCCGTAAACTGAATGACGAAGACGAATCCGTGCAGTCAAAAATATACGATACGGCAACCCAGGATAAATCCAAAAAAATCAAAAACAAAGTCATTGATAAATGGCTGGAAAATGAAGAGGACCAGGACGACTAAGTCAACACGGACTTTCAGCCACTATAATCCGTAAAGAGTCTTTGTTATCGCTTAACAAAGGCTCTTTATCTCAAATAGCAAACGCTGGTTGTGTTTAGCAGGCTTTTTGTTTTCGGCAATTAACATCCCATACACTGGCACTGCCGGCTTATCTATTCGCATACACGGCTAGCTTCTGGTGCTGTTTGCTGACTATGGCCTTCTGCTGAATCTGATGGCTGCACAATTGACATAATCGTCGGCCGTATATGCAAAACCTCTGTTTGCAATCTAAACGCAAGGCAGGTTTTGCAGCGATGAAGAATCCGCAGCATTTAGCTGGAATCTTCACACAATTTAGCTTAAATTATATAACTGCGTTATGATTTCGTCACCAAGCAACCTAAAGAAGGAGTTTTATGATGGCTAAAGCAAAATCGAGCACTAAAAAGAAAGCGAGTGCTACCAAGTCGCGCTCAGTTTCTAAAAAAAAGGCATTATCTCATCGCGACACCGCAGCTAAAACACGAAGCAACTTAACTCAAAAACTTAAAGCTGACCTGGCCGCATCAAAGGCAGCAATGCAATCATTCAAGGCAGCCGCTAAGGATGAAATACAACTTGCAAAAGCCGCTGCAAAAGCTGAAATCGACGTTCTGAAGGACGAGCTAAAACTGGCCTTAAAACGGGAAAAAGAGCTGGTCAAAATCAGTGAAACTAAAATCAAAATGATGGTTTTGGCGGGCGAAAAATGGGAAAAACAGCAAATGGATAAAATCAGAAAACTAGTCGGAAAGAAAAAAAAGCGCTAACACTCGGATCTCTTGTACTGGAGCGCTATTTTAGCGGACTCAATCGCTACAATACGCCAATACACACTGATCTTTATCAGCACCTGATCGACTCTTCAACTAAAAAGCATTCACCTCTTGCGGGGCGAATGTTTTTTTATTTGTATAGAATGGTCAGCCACAGCATCTTGCAGCCTGCCTTATTAAGCCTTTTTCGTCATTGAAAAATGTTTTCAGCTATGCGTTATGCAGTGCCATGATTCATGCTTTTAGTTCACGACTTTCTCAAAATGCTGCCTTTAAATTCTCCGTGTTGCTTGCCGGCCTGGAGCATTAGTTGATTCAATATCAGTGCCATCGCTTTGCCAACATCAATTGCACCAATGCGTTGCAGCGGCACTATAATTCAACTTTTCGTGCCCTTTTTTTGTGCGCCGCAACTTTGATCAGACACTCAGAGACCGTTAAAAGCTATCTGCCGCTAGCTCTGCTAGATTTGGCATATAGCTTGCTCAGGTGATTAAGAATAGTTCGCCAGACAACAATACCGGGAGATATCAATGTCTGATTCAAACACCTCGATGAATTTATTTTCATTCTCTGGAAAAATGAAAATTCTACATTTATCATGGATTGCCTTTTTTATTAGTTTTTTTGTCTGGTTCAATCATGCGCCGCTTCTGGGCATGATGCGTGAATCCATGGGATTAACAGACCAGCAGATTAAAACCTTGTTAATACTCAATGTTGCGCTGACCATTCCTGCCCGTATCATCATTGGAATGCTGGTCGATGCATTTGGCCCACGCCGTATTTATTCCATGCTGCTGTTTGTCTCTTCATTCCTCTGTTTTGGTTTTGCCATGGCTGAGGACTACGAACAGCTGGCCCTGATGCGTTTCTTGCTTGGTTTTGTTGGTGCCGGCTTTGTGATCGGTATTCGCATGATTGGCGAGTGGTTCCCTGCCAGGCAGACCGGTCTGGCACAGGGTATTTATGGCGGCTGGGGCAATTTTGGTTCTGCTGGAGCGGCCGTCATTTTACCTACGGTTGCGTTAATGTTTGGTGGCGATGACGGCTGGCGCTGGGCGATTGCCTCTACGGGTGCTGTTGCTTTAATTTATTCAGCTGTCTATTACTTTAGCGTCACTGACACGCCAAAAGGCTCTACATATTTTAAACCCAAGAAAAATGGCGCTCTTGAAATCACCAGTGTTTTTGATTTCTTTTTATACCTGTTAATGAACATTCCTTTGTTTGCTGCGCTGGCCGTATTAACATGGAAGCTCGGTCCGCAGAATTTAGACATGTTAAGTCGCGGCGTGAGTTCAATGATTTACATTATTCTCAGCATTTTATATGTCTTCCAGTCGATACGAATCTATCAGGTCAACAAACATATCTTTAGCGAACCTGTGGCTGATTTTGAGCGTTACAAGTTCAAACAGGTCGCGCTCCTTGACCTGGCCTATATGGTGACTTTTGGCTCTGAGTTGGCTGTGGTCTCGATACTGCCTTTATATTTTATGGATACTTTTCATTTAAGCGCTATACAGGCCGGTCTTATCGCCTCCGTGTTTGCAGGTCTGAACCTGATTATGCGCCCGGCAGGCGGATGGATTAGTGACCGCTTCGGCCGGAAATCATCACTTGCTGTACTAATGCTGGGTACTGCAGCCGGCTATTACCTTTTAAGTTTAATTACCAGCGAATGGAGCATCAGCCTTGCGGTCACCGCGGTTATCTTTAGTTCATTATTTGTTAATGCGGGTAATGGCGCTGTGTTTGCGATTATTCCGCTGGTTAAACGTCGCCTCACCGGACAGATAGCAGGCATGGCCGGGGCCTATGGCAATGTCGGTGGCGTTACTTTTCTCACCATTCTTTCATTCGTTGCCACGGATATTTTCTTTGTGGTTATTGCAGTTTTTGCCATCGTCACTTTTGTCTTTATCGCTCTGTTTCTTGAAAACCCGAAAGAACAAATGGCCGAAGTACTGCCTGATGGCACGGTACAAATGATTGAAGTGCAATAAGCAAACCGGGCTTAATCGCGATGCAATTATATTAATTATTAAATTAATTGTATGATTAAGCCTGCTGTTTTTACCTCTACTAAAGTTTTCCTCCGGGCGACTAAAATCTATGTCAGCATGCATAACCATTAAATCAGGTGACTACACTAGCGCCGGTATCAAGCCCAATAATGAAGATAACTTCGGCGTACATATTCCTGCTGCGCCGCTTCTAACCACCAAGGGCGTCTGTGCTGCCATTGCTGATGGCATGAGTGGCAGCGATGCCGGTAAAGAAGCGAGTGAAGCCTGTATTAGTGGTTTTTTAAGGGATTATTACAGCACACCTGAGAGCTGGACTGTGAAAACTTCTGCCCAGAAAGTGTTAGGCTCGCTCAATATCTGGCTGCACAGTCAGGGGCATAGAGAATACAACAGCCATAAAGGCATGGTCAGCACCTTCAGTGCTATCGTCTTTAAATCCAATACCGGTTATATTTTTCATGTCGGTGATACTAGAATCTATCGTTTACGAAACAATAAACTCAAATTATTAACAAAAGATCACCGGCTTGATATCAGTGATAAAAAAAGCTACCTGACACGGGCCATGGGTATCGACAACCATATTGATATCGACTATAAACCGGTTACACTCGAAGCCGGTGATCTGTTTATGCTGTCAACCGATGGTGTGCATGAGTTCATTACCGGCGACGCGATTCATACAACATTATGCCTCGACAAGAGCCTTGATCAGCGCGCCCAGCTGATTGTCGAACAGGCCCTGGAAAACAGCAGCAACGACAACCTCACCTGCCTGCTTTTACAAATAGAGACTTTACCTTCTGAAAACGAAGATGAGTTTTATAAAAAGCTAACCGCACTGCCATTTCCGCCGCCGCTGGCGCCGGGAATGACACTGGATGGTTATAAAATTATCCGTCATTTGTTTTCTAACAAACGCACAGAACTTTACCTCGCCCATGACCGCGATCTCGACAGTCATGTGGTGATCAAGGCGCCTTCTGTTAACTACATGGACGACCCGCAATATATCAACAGTTTTTTACTGGAAGAATGGGCAGGCCGTCGTATTACTAACAACCATGTTTTAAATGTACTTGACCCGCCGCGCAAACGCACCGCGCTTTATTACATTACTGAATATTTACAGGGCTCCACTTTACGCCAGTGGATGGATGACAACCCCCGGCCTCCGTTAAGCACTGTCAGAAACTTTGTACGCCAGATAGCACAGGGGCTGCGCGCTTTTCATCGTCAGCAAATGATTCATCAGGATCTGAAACCTGAGAACATTATTATCGACAAACACGGCACCTTAAAGATCATCGACTTTGGCTCAACCAAGATACCGGGGATAGAGGAAATCCATATTCCGATTCAATCACACCGGCATCAGGGAACCGAAGACTATACCGCTGCTGAATTTCATTTAGGCCAACGTGCGACCAACCGCACGGACATATATTCTCTGGGTGTTATAACCTACGAACTACTCACAGGTCGCATCCCCTATGCTAAAGCCCTGAGCGCTAAGAACTTATACAAATTAAACTATGTGCCCGTTAAACAATATGTCCCTGATCTGCCTTACTGGGTCGACAAGGCAATTCAGAAAGCGGTCAGTATAAAACCGGAGCAGCGTTTTGAGACCCTGTCTGAGTATGTTTATGCTTTAAACAAGCCTGATTCAAAGCTCATTTCTCACGAATATGTGCCGCTGATTAAATCAAACCCAGTGAAAGTCTGGCAATCACTTTTTGTGATCTTATTAATAACCAATCTGCTGACATTGTACTGGTTATTTAAAGCCTGACGGGCTGATTATGTTCTTCACTATTGACCAGGCTAGACGGTCATCTGGCTGGCTATTTTTTTTTGCCGTTAAAGAGAGACTGCAAGACCAAAAAGACGCCGCCTGCTATCGCACCATATAGATGCGATTCAACCAGCACCACGCCATTGACCATTGCTGCCGAGCCCGGCACCGCGCCAACAAGCTGTTCCCAGCTTAGCTTTACAACAAAGGCAGCCAGCAATAACCAGCCCGATACCGGAAAGTGTTTTATCTCCTTCACTGCACCGACAATAAACAGACCATGCAGCACGCCAGATAGCCCGACGTATGTTTTCACTGCCGGGTTTAAAACGTACAGGCCGACACTGACAAACAGACAGGACATCAGTATTAACATGACCCACTGGGACAGCGAAATATGCCTGGAAAAAAACAACATCACCAGACAAACAGACGACATATTCAGCAATAAATGTGGCGTGTTGAGGTGCACAAAATTTGCCGTGATCAAACGGAACCACTGGCCGGACTCAATTAATGAGCGGTCATAACGCAATAAGGTTTTCAAATCACTAAACTCTAATACTGAGCATACGATAATTATCAGCAGGAAAAATGCAAATTGCCAATGCAGTACCATTGAGATTATCTTTGAAAGATTAATTTTTAACACATCGTCTCCGTTTTATTATTGCCATAAGCTCTATCAACTCAGACCGAACCTTACTATCTCGTATACAACATGTCGAGATGCCAGCTCATTCCGGCCGTTAATAGCCTGCCCCGTGCCATTATTTGTCCACTCTTAGACCTTTTCTTCACTAAAGGCGTTTAATTAAGATGATAGAAGATGAGTACCGTTTTTTTTGCTAATATGGTGCTTTATCGCTCAATACAGCTACAACGGGATTTATTCGCATGAAAATAGTTAGCAATAAACAGCAGGGTTTTACTCTGATCGAAGTCATGGTGGTCGTCGTGATATTAGGCATTCTGGCGGCAGTGGTTGTGCCCCGTATTATGGACAACCCGGACAAAGCGCGTATTACCAAAGCAAAACAGGACATTCGCGCGCTAGAAAGCGCCTTAAATCTGTATCGGCTGGACAACTATAAATACCCAACGACAGATCAGGGCCTTGAAGCGCTCATTACGCCACCGGGTGATCTGGCTACCAGCAGCAATTACAAACAGGGCGGTTACATACGCAAGCTGCCTGCCGACCCATGGGGCTCTACTTATCTTTACCTCAGCCCCGGTGAACACGGCGAGCTGGATATTTATTCTCTCGGCGCTGATGGCGCACCCGGTGGTACAGGTGTTTCGGCCGATATTGGAAACTGGAATATTCAGTAATGCCGCAAAGCTTAAGACCTTTGCACGTTAATGTTTTAAAGCCGAATTCAGGTTTTACACTGATTGAGTTACTTGTTGTTATCGTGCTTATCTCCATCATTGTTTCGATGGCGACGCTTGCCATCACAAGCGGCACACCAAAAGAACGTTTAAAGAAAGAAGCTGGACGTTTTGCCGCCTTGTTACAACTGGCACAGGATGACTCATTGCTCAATGGTACCGAGTTTGGTATCAGGCTGGCTGATAACAGTTATCAGTTTGTCACCCTGACCGAGCAGGGCTGGCAGGCTGTGACTAACAATAACAGTTTGCGGCTACGACAATTGCCCGCTGATATGTTACTGGAACTAGAACTGGATTTTCAGCCGGCCAGCCTTGAGAGCAGCGTCTCTAAAATTGGAGAGGTGTCGAAAGTAGGCAATGTTGAAAAATTTGAAGATGATAAAGAAAAAAAACATGAACCACAGATTTATCTCTTATCCTCCGGCGAAATTGCACCGAGCTTTATGCTGAACTTTTTAATTACAGACACTGACGCTAGTTTTTCAGTTCAGGGCACCGAAGATGGCTCACTTAAAATCCAATATCATTCACTGTAAACAATGCCGGGCGTTTACTCTGCTTGAAGTGCTGGTGGCTTTAACCATTATCGCTATCACTCTGGGCACCATTATTAAAACCAGTTCCGACCAGGCCGCCAACACCACCTATCTTAAACAGAAAACGATCGGTCACTGGGTAGCCGTTAATGCCCTCAATCAGCTATTGCTCGAAAATGAATGGCCCGCATTGGGTAAAAGCACAGACAGTACTGAAATGGCCAATCATGAATGGCACTGGCAGCGCGAAGTCATAAAAACGCCCTCCGATTACACCCGCAAAGTGCTTTTCAAGGTTTTTAATGATGATGATCTGCAGCATAAGGTCAGTCATCTCAGCGGTTATATCACGCACCCTGACTATTTAACCAGTCCCGCCAGTAGCACCAAATGATCAGTAACAGAACACAGGGTTTCACATTGCTCGAACTACTGATTGCCATGTCAATCTTCAGTCTTATTTCTATCATGGCGTTTTCCGGTTTACGCAGTGTCCTCTTCAATAAGGAGATCGTTGATATTGAGCTGCAGCGCCTTAGTGAGATTCAGCGCAGCATACTCAATCTGACACGCGATATTGAGCAGTCGGTTGACCGCCCCATCAGGGATGAGCTGGGCACAACCCGCCCCGCCCTTAGCGGCGGCCAGAATGTCGACAGCACGCTTCTGGAATTTACCCGTAACGGCTGGCGTAACCCTGCCAGACAAAGCCGAAGCCAGTTACAGCGTGTTGCTTATAGCTTTGAAGACAATCAGCTTATCCGCCAATACTGGTACCATCTCGATCACCTGCAAGACTCGCAACCTGTGCGCCGGGTTTTATTAACCGGTGTTGAAAATATTGAAGTCCGTTACCTCGACAGGGAATGGAGCAGCAGCTGGCCAAGCCTGACTCAGCAAGCCGCTTCACCTGCTCTGCCGCGTGCCATTGAGATCACATTTGAATTAAAAGGCTGGGGCAAAATTAGCCGGCTGTTCAGGATCAGGACATGAACTATTCTCAGCAAACTGGCATCGCGCTGATCACGGCTTTGCTCATCGTCGCACTGGCCAGCACTGCTGCGGTTTCTATCACCGCTCAGCTGCAGCTGGAAATCCGCCGTAATAGCAATATCCTGCATCATGATCAGGCCTACATCTATGCACTGGCGGCAGAATCCTTTGCTCGCTATGGCCTGAAGCTGGATCACGACAATAACAAAACCGATCATCTGGATGAGTTGTGGCATACCATCCCGGTAGCCGAAGAAGTTGAAGGCGGCACGCTGTTAGCCACGCTTGAAGACAGACAGGGGTTGTTTAATTTAAACAACCTGGCGAACAAAAAAGCCGTCGATAAGGAACGCTTTACGCGCCTTCTCAGTGCTCTTGATCTTAGTACTGAAGACAGTCAGCAAATCACAGCGGCGCTTATCGACTGGATGGATCCTGACCAGATCAGTGAACTGGCCTACGGCGCCGAAGATGATTATTACCAGGGTCTGGCCGAACCTCAAAAACCCTATCTGGCGGCCAACCGTTTAATCAGCCACCTCTCAGAGCTCAGACTCATTAAAGGCTTTAGTAACGAGATATTGCAGAAACTTCGCATCACTACTGCGATTGATACAGAGACGGGCGAGCCGCTGCCCGCGATATTTTCTGCACTGCCAGAATATACTGCAATTAATATCAACACGGCTCCGGCTGAGGTGATAAAATCGCTGGATAATAAAATTACAGATGAAATAGTACAAAAAATCATTAACAAAAGACAAGGTGATGTAGCAGAAGGTGGCAGCGCCAGCCCTTTCAGCTCGACAGCCGACTTTACTAAATACCTGCAAAGTCTTTCTTTGACGAATGTCAGTACCGAATCACTTACTGTTTCTACCCATTACTTTTCACTCAACGCGAAAACCACTATCGGTCAGTCATCAATGCATCTATACAGTTTATTACACAGAAGCGACACGGGCATCTGCGATGTTATCAGTCGTAGTCAGGGAGCTAACTAATGGCTGAGCAACTCATCATCTATCTTAAAGACAGCCATAGCCTCGATGCTGAATGGGTTTTTTGCCATAGCAATGGCGAGCTAAAAACACCTGTCGATACCGGCTCTATTGCTGAGCTGGCTGATAAAAATAAAAACGCCATTGCCGAAGCCGTGGAAATATTTTGCATTATCAATGCCGAGCTGATGCATTTCAGTTACCAAAGTATCCCCGCTAACAATATGCAGCGTGCCTTACAGGCGATTCCTTTCGTGCTTGAAGAACAGTTAGCCGAAGACATCGAGCTGATGCATTTTGCCACCAGCAAAGCCGAACAAAACATTTACCCCGTAGCGGCAATCAGGCACGAATGTTTGCAGCAAATTCTGTCAAGCCTCGAGCAATATGCGATACACCCTGATTATATTTATCCCGATGTATTATGTTTGCCACGGGCAGAAAACAGCTGGGTATTTTTTAACAGTGATGACAGAACCAGTATTAATCAGGGTAGCAACACCATTATCCATTCAGACCAGCAGATGCTGCCGCTCATTCTTCAGACACTATTACAACAGGCAGGTGATAAGCTGCCGGATTCTTTTGAAGTCTGGTCATCCGAGACGGCAGCCAGTCAAGCAGACTTTGCCGTTCCTGAGTCGCTGCAAGTAAACAGACACGAATACACTTCTGCTGTCAGCCTGTTTTCTACAAACCTTAACAACAAGAAACTGGTGAATTTATTACAGGGCCGCTATCAGGTCGTTAAAGACACACGCCAGTGGTGGAAACCCTGGCTGCTTGCCGCTTCACTTGCTGCCGTCCTGCTCTGTCTGGAGCTGGTATCCGGCATTATCAGTCTCAATAAAATCAGCAATGAAAACACTCTTCTCTCGGCAGAGATCAACCGTATCTACAAGCAGAGCTTTCCTGCCAGCAAAAGAATTGTCAATGCCCGGGTGCAAATGGAAAGCAAACTTAAGTCGCTGCAAAAAACCAGCGGCACAGCCAGTAGCGGCTTTATTGATATACTTGCCGATATTGCACCCGTCATCCAGCAAAAATCCAATATCAAAATAAAAGATATCAGTTACCGTAACCGCAAATTTGAAATACAGGTCACCACCGACCAGCTTTCACATGCCGAAAGCCTGCTGCAGGACTTTAACAAACTGCAAAGCGTTAAAGCAGAATTGATATCTTCAACTTCGGAATCCAAACGCGTTAATGCCAGAATAAAACTGGAGCCACTCTAGATGAATGACTATATTCTCAAATTCAAGCGACTGCATAAACGCGAACAAAATTTACTCCTCGGTAGCGCGGCATTTCTGCTACTGGTGATTCTTTATTTAACCATCTGGGAGCCTGTTTTCAGTTCGCTCGAGAATGAAATAACAAAGAACCAGAGCCAGAAAACTATTCTTGCCTGGATGCAGGATGCTGAAAAACAGGTACAAGCCATTCGCTCAACCAATAACATTGTCTCAGCCGACATCGCCAGCCAGTCAATCAGTTCTCTGGTTGAAAAAAGCGCCGTCAGCTCCGGTATCCGCTCAGCCATTAATAAAATCAAATCCGATAAAAAACAGGCGATTAAAGTCCAGTTTAATGCCGTAGAGTTTGACCGCCTGGCGCAATGGCTAGGTAAGCTACAATATGACTACGCGATCACACCAAAACTGATTACGATCAGCCATTCTGACAAGCCCGGTCTGGTCAGTTGCCAGGTCACCTTAGAAAAGTCTTCATCATGAGAAGCAGAAACCTTGTCATCTTTGCAGTCAGTAGTTATCTTTTTTTTCTTTTGCTGCTGCTGCCCGCCTCTCATCTATTCACTTTGTTTTCCCCGCCTGCCAGCGTGCTAAAGCTGAGCGGTATATCCGGCTCTGTCTGGTCGGGCTCCGTTGATAAGGTGACAATAAAAAATTATTCCCTTGATTCATTAGCCTGGTCGCTCAATCCGCTGTTATTACTCGCTGGCAATATCGGGCTCGACCTGCAGTCACGATTTGCAGGGCAATCATTGAATACTGAGCTTGATTATTCGCTGTTTTCAAAAAAAGTATTGCTTAAACAGTTAAACAGCAATATCAATGCCTCTGAACTTCAAAAACAGTTGAAGCTGCCATTTGGAGAACTGGTTGGCACTATTCAGCTCGATATCGACAGGCTTGAAATTAAACCCGGTCAGCTGCCCGATGTCAGTGGCCAGCTTAGCTGGAAGCAGGCACAGATTAAACTCTATAGCACGATCTCTATGGGTCATATCAGTCTTATAATAGCCTCGGCTGATAACGGAGAGCTAAGCGGACAGCTATCAAATAGCGGCGGCGAGGTGAGTATTAGCGGTGATATAAAAGTCAACGCCAATAAAAGCTACAACCTTAATATTAAACTCAAACCACGCAGCAATGCTTCCAAAGATCTTCTGAATATACTCAGCCTGGTTGCACCGCGGAAAATTAATGCCGAGCACATTATCCAGCGATCCGGTCGTTTAAGCGAGCTGGGTTTTTAAAACATGAGCGCCGCTATCAAGCACTAAGAAAACAACATATAATATGCCTCGTCGTATTATTATATGTTCAGATTATGGCCAAGAAAAAAACACACACAGCAATAACCGTGACTACCGAAAACAAATGTGATCTCTGCACCGGTTCTCTGTGCTGCACCTACATTACCGAAGAAATCGCTTTGCCCAGAAGCAAGTCAGACTTCAATCACTTGCTCTGGCAGGTATCACACGACAATGTAGAACTCTATAAAGACAGTGATGGCTGGACCTTGCTGTTCAAAACGCTTTGCAGCCATCTGCAAATTGACGGCCGCTGTGGCATTTACGAGATCCGCCCGGAAATATGCAAGCAATACACTAATAATTACTGTGAATATGACTCATCGCCGGAAGACGGCTGGGAATTGTATTTTAAAAGCCATGAAGATCTGTACACATACGTGACTAAGCGCTTTAAACACTGGCCTTAGCTGACGAGTTTGTTGCCAACATTCGGCTAAACCAGCAGTCTGTCAATCGACCTTACCAGCTTATCCAGATCGATGGGTTTGGTTATATAAGAATCAAAGCCTGCATCCATACCCCGTTCTATCTCATCGAGCATGGCATTTGCTGTGACAGCAATAACAGGAATGCCGTCATAGTCAGTATTTTGTCTGATTATCTCCAGCACTTCATAACCGCCGATTCCCGGAAGATTTATATCCAGAAGAATGATCTCGGGCTTTCTTTCTTCCAGCTTAGCAAAGCCTTCAGTCGCATCCTTGGCGCTCAGTAACTTGTAATTTGTTGTCTTTGCAATCCACTTTTCAACTACTTTTAAATTGGTTATATTATCTTCGATATACAATATATATTTTTCAGAATCGTTTTCACTTTCTAAACCATTAATATTTTCGTTCTGAATATCCACGATATCACTTACTCCGTTTGTCTCGTTAGAATCAATTTTTAACTCAAACCAAAATTTACAGCCCTTTGTTTCTTCGCTCTCTACACCTATGTTTCCGTTCATCAGCTTGACTAGCCGCTTACAGGCAACCAGCCCTATGCCCGTGCCTTCAATATCAGAGCAGCTGGCATCCAGTCGCTCAAAAGGTATAAATAAACGTGAAAGACTGGCTTCAGACAAGCCCGGGCCGTCATCGACAATCACGACCCTTAGCCAGTCAGCAGGCAGCTTTTCGTAGACAATCTTTATATGGCCATTTCTGCTGATATATTTAATTGCATTTGATATCAGGTTATAAAAAACTTGCTGCAATCGAAGCGGATCAGCAACCAGCTGGTAGTCTGATTTCTGTTTTTCTATGCTGATGTTTTTTTCATTTGCCAGCAGCCGTAATTTATCAATGCTCTCGTTTAAAACATCATCGACACTAACACTCTGCAATGAGAGTCGGTAACTGCCTGTTTCAATTCTTACCAGATCAAGAATCTCAGTAATCAGGCTTAATAAGTGCTTACCACTGGCCTTGATTTCTTTTATTAACTCCAGATGAGTTTCATTCAATTGCTCTGAATCCAGCTCCAGAATTTGAGTGAAACCAAGTATTGAATTTAACGGCGTTCTTAACTCATGGCTCATACTGGAGAGGAACTCTGACTTTACCTGGTTCGCCTTTTCCGCTTCTTCTTTCGCATCTCTGAGCTTGTTTTCTACCGATATGGTTTCACTTAAATCACGAACAATACCGGTGAAAATCTTCTCATCGCCAACATCGATTTCACTGACCGCTAACTCCATTGCAAAGGTTTGCAGGTTTGCTCTCAAACCGCTTACATAACTTCTGGAGCCGATTGCATTCTTTTTGCCTGTACTCATATAATGCTGCAGGTATTCATCATGCTCTGCCCGGTATGGATCCGGCATCAGCATTTTGATGTTTTGACCTGTCACCTGCTCTGCCTGGTAACCGAACATGCCAACAGCCGCGGCATTGAATGACTGTATTATGCCTTTTGTATCGATAGTAATGATCGCATCGGCAGCCGTGTCCAGCACTGATTTCAGTATTTCCCTTTTATTGCTTAATTCTGTTGTTCGTTCACTGACCCTATTTTCAAGCTCCCGGTTCATATCAATCAAACGCGCTTCCATTTCATCTCTTTGCAGCGACTTGACTTTAAAAACCCTGATCGATTCTGCCATTTCACCTATTTCGTTTTCCAGGCCTTCACCATAAACGTCGACAGAGTAATCGCCTTGTGACAAGGCCGTCATCGCGCTGGTTAACTTGCTGATTGGCTGAATCATTTTAATTCTTAAAACCCAGAATGAAACGATCACCATCAATAGCATTAACACCAGTACCAGTATGGAACTGAGCTTATTGATCAGGATAACCAGATCGAGTCTATCCGCAAGCTCGCGCGCGCTGTTTTCATTTTGCAGATAGCTTGCTTGTGTCAGCATAGCCAGCCCGTCTATAACCGGCCTGTCATTTACCCTGACTTTCATGTCTATATCGCGTGGCTTTACGCCCTGTGAATGCAGGTTTTTTATCACAATGGTATTATCTGTATAATTACTGGCTGTATTTTTTATCGCGTCGAGTGCTTTTTTTTCATCTTCGGTATGATCAAGTTGCCTATATTTTTTTATCGTCACATTGATTCGCATTGCAGCTGCAATAGTGGCGTCAAAATAGGATTTGTCCGCTCTTATTAGGTAATTCTTAAACTGGTGTATTAGACCGCCGTAGCCTAGTGATTTTTTTAGTTCCTGAATAAGCATAAGCTTGTTTTCATGACTATTTGTTTTATATTTGTTTTCAGCAATGACGGCAGCAAGAGAGCTCATGCCACGAATAGCCTCTTCATCCCCAACCTTTGCGGCTTTATCTAATGCCGGAATACTGTATTTTTTTTCTGCCATCATGCTGTCGATCTTATCCGCCGCCAGCCTGTATGCAATGATGGTCTTTTCTATATCGTTTACTGCCTGCTCTTCTGTCACTGACAAGCCGGTTGAGCGGTACTGGTTAATGGCAACGATTGCACCGCCAAAATTTTCTGTTAGTTTTTGTCTGTCTGCGTATTGATTTCTTATCAGGTAATTTTTAAAGGCGTGGATCATGCCACCAAAGCCGATTTCATTAATCAGTGCATTGAGCGCACGGTTTTTTCCAGACCGGGTTTCATCAAGCTCGACCCAGATATCCTGGACTGATGAAGTATTCGACAAATTCATTGCTGTTGATGTGATTACAATTACACTGACAAGAGACAGACCGGCCACTAATAGCCAGCTGATAGAACTAATTTTCATATTATGTAAAATCCATATACTTAATCTGTATAAAAAGCCTCAAATGCGCCTTTAAATATTAGTCTAATATTCTCAATATACAAATGTGCCTCAGACTGCCGCGGTCTGCGCTAACGCTATTTCTCTATAAGCTTTTAAGTGGACTAAAAATTCTGCATTACCGAGACAAAGCCTGGCCAGCCTCATTGTGCAGTGCTCAGATCAAATCCTTATAACTCGAAATCGTAGCAAAATCGTCGCTCACTATCTCAGGGCCCTGGCTATCTGGCAATGCTATGGACCTGAGATGCTCAATGCCATAACGCTCAGCGGCTTTTAATACTGTAAGATTGTCATCAATAAACAGTGTGCTGGCCTTATCGAAGGGCTCTTCTCTATTGAGTTTTTCCCAGAAACCACTTTCTTCTTTTGCCAGTCCAAACTGATGTGAACTGATTATCCGGTGAAAATATTTTTGCAAATTTGTCTTTCTCATCTTGATCAGGATGCTGGCTTCATGGGCATTGGTGACCAGTATAATGCGTTTGCCACGGCTAACCAGCATCTGTAAAAACTCTTCTGCATAGGGGCGAATTGCAATCTTATGGCTGACATCTTGCTTTAGGCTGCGAATATCCAGACCGATTCGCTGAGTCCAGAAATCCACGCAATACCAGTTTAAGGTACCGCCAAACTCGCCGTATAATTCACTCAGCTGCTGTTTTGCTTTATCGACACTGATGCCATGCTTATCTGCAAAATGAATCGGCACATATTCCAGCCAGAAATGGTTATCAAAATGCAAATCCAGCAAGGTACCATCAAGGTCAAGAAATACGGCTTTGATTTTATCCCAGTCAACTCTGTCCACCTTCACCACCCGGTTCATTTTTAGTGTAATATAAGATTATATCACTTAAGCAAACTTCAAAAATGCCAGCAGCCAAGCCCAAGATCCTAAACCGCTCAGAGATTGCCAAAACACGTTACTTCCGTATTGAAGCGCTTGATCTACAGTTTTCAAACGGCGAGCAGCGCACTTATGAGCGTTTATGCAACCGCAGTCAGGGCGCCGTGTTAGTCATCGCGCTGTTAAGCCCCGACCGTTTTCTGATGATAAGAGAATACGCCGTCGGCATGGAGCGCTATGAACTGACACTGCCAAAAGGCAAAATCGACCCCGGTGAAGACATATTAGCCGCTGCAAACCGTGAACTTATCGAAGAGACCGGCCACCGGGCTAATCGACTGACGCATTTACAGAGCCTGTCGCTGGCATCTGGCTATTCCACCCACCTGACTCATGTCGTACTGGCAGAGCAGCTGGAGCATGACTTTGCCGAAGGCGATGAACCCGAGCCACTTGAAGTGCTAAGCTGGGATTTTGCTGATATTCACCGCTTAATCGCTCACCCTGAGTGCTCTGAAGCCAGAACATTTGCCGCGCTCTATATCAGCCAGCAACATCTGACACAAAGAAATAATCTATGAATCTTGATCTCTCTGCACTCTGCGAGGCCTGCATTAATATTGCTGAAAATGCCGGCGAAAAGATACTGGAGATATATCATGGTGACTTTGACATTCAGTCGAAAGACGATCACACACCTTTAACAACGGCTGATATCGCCGCTCATCATCTGATTGTCGATGCACTGACAGCATTAACACCCCAGCTACCGGTGCTCTCAGAAGAAGGTGCTGAGATAGACTTCAGTACCCGAAAGTCGTGGCATACCTATTGGCTGGTTGACCCTTTAGACGGTACCCGTGAGTTCATAAAGCGTAACGGTGAGTTTAGCGTTAACATTGCGCTGATCCATAACCATAAAAGCATACTCGGCGTCATCAATGCGCCTGTTTCTGAAACCACTTATTATGCGTTTCAAAAACAGGGCGCTTTCAAAAAGCAAACTGATAAGCCGGCGATTCAAATACACTGCAGAAAGGCTGATGCCAACAAGCTGGTCATCGCCGGTAGCCGCTCCCACCCTTCACAAAAGCTAAAAGCATTTTTAGCTAAGCTGGGCGACCCCGCTGTTATTAGCATGGGAAGTTCTATTAAATCCTGTCTGGTGGCAGAGGGTAGCGCTGACCTTTACCCCAGGCTGGGTCTCACCTCGGAATGGGACACAGCCGCGGCTCACTGCATTGTGGAAGAAGCCGGTGGCCAAATTACTCAAACCGATATGAGCCCGCTGCTCTATAACACCAAAGACAGTTTATTAAACCCTGAGTTTTTTGTGTTTGGTGACACACAGCTGAACTGGCATGACTATCTATGATACCTGGTCTAACAAGCGACGCAGCTGGTTAGCCAGATCCTGCCGGGTATATGGTTTTGCAAGCACGACACCCTGATAGCCTGTTGAATGCGTTCTGCCGGGATAGCCGGAAGATAACAGCACTTTTATCGACGGGTATTTGATGCACACTGTTTCGGCCAGTTCGAATCCGCTCATGCCACCGGGCATGACGATATCACTGAATAACAGATCAATCTTTTGCTCACTTAAAATACTCAGGGCCTCTCTGCCATCGCTGGCCTTAAATACTGTATAGCCCAGTGCCTGTACGTACTGCTCGGTTAAATTTAACAAGGCATTCTCGTCATCTACCACCAGTATTGTCTCGTTACCTTTAGGCAGGACTATATTACGATCACCTCTTACTTCTGCGCTAATGAATGTGCTGTCATCAACGGCTTTCGGTAAATATATTTTTACAGAGGTGCCCATGCCAACGCTTGATTCGATATTAACGGTGCCATCATATCGTTGCACAAAAGCATAGAGCATTGATAGTCCCAGCCCGGTTCCACTGCCAACGGGCTTTGTGGTATAAAACGGTTCAAAGACATGTTCCAAAACCTCTTCGCTAATGCCGCTACCATTGTCTTTAATCTCAAGCATAATATATTCGCCGGACTGAACGCCATGATTGCCGATAACCACTTCGTCATCCAGATAGACATTCGAGGTACGGATTATTATTTCTCCGCCTTCGGTCATTGCATCCCTGGCGTTACTGATCACATTGGCAATAGCGTCTTCAAGCTCACTCTGGTCTAAAAGAACCGGCCAGAGTTTTGTTTCCAGCTGGAAAAATATTGAGACTTCGGGCGTAACACTCTTTTTTATTATCTCTTCAATATTTTCCAGGGTTACATTTATATCGACCGCCAGCTTTTCAGTCGATTTTGTCCTTGAGAATAATAACAGCTGGCGAGTTAATTCAACGCACCTCTGCGCGGCATTTGACGCACTCTCGATCCAGGCTTTTTGTTTTTCATTGCTGTTTACAAACTCTTTTAGAAACTCCAGATAACCGATGACAATACCTAGCTGGTTATTGAAATCATGGGCGATACCTCCGGAAAGCTGACCCACAACCTCCATTTTCTGGCTACGCCGCTGCACCTCATCTATTTCACGTTTTTCGGTAATATCCTGTGATATACCCAGCAGGTAACTGGCCTGACCCTGGCGATTGAAGATGGGTATTTTACGGGTATGCAGCAGTCTTATACCTTTATATTTTGTATGTATGTGTTCCTCGGGAATGTCAAATAGCTTGCCACTGGCGAGTACTTTTTTATCCATCTCGACAAAGGATGCGGCCTCTTCTTCCGTAAAGAAATCATAATCATCTTTGCCGATCATGTCTTTACGTGTCAGGCCTGTTAATTCTTCTGCTGCCTTATTCCATTCGATATAGCGGTGGTCATCTGCACTTTTTACAAACAACATTGCCGGTAAATTTTCGATAATAGACTTTTTTAACTCGTTGACATCTTCCAGGTTTTGCTCAATCTGTTTTCTATGTGTTATGTCCCGGATGACTTCAACAAAACCATCCTGCTCTGAAGCGCCCAGAATCGGCGACAATGTAAAATCAAACCACTGTTGGTTTTCAGCAAAGCTTACCTCATAGGCATGCGCTCTTTGACGCTTTCGAATCATAGTGCAGATGTCACAACTCGCCTGATCGAGATCAGGCGAGTGGAACCACTTGTGATCGCTTTCTCCTATCAGCTCACTCTTGGAAACACCGGCCAGTTCCGTTGCAGCAATATTTGCCTGACGGATGATGCCGTTATCATCCACTACTATTGTTGCGTCTGGTATTGTGTCATAGGTAGAGGAACCTCTTGCCATTATTCTAAATGGCTCATGCAATGTCGTCTTTATCATTGCCATATAGACAAGCCAAAATGAAAGTAATTTAAAGACGTGACCAACGATGTTAGATAAGCCGAATAAATCCACATAAAATGTAAATGCCAGCTCTGCACACATTGTTAGCGAGATAGAAAGCAATATTATTTTTTTAATACTTTTATCAATCATTACTGACTGACTATTGAGATATATCATCGCCAGCGCCAGTATGCCGACAATGAAATACTCACTGTAAACTTTAAAATCGGTAAGCCCTTTGCCTTCAATAAAGGTATCCGGGAAACGATCCGTTATCACCAGTAAATACAGCATTACAGAAACCAGACCCATTAAAGCAAATACACTGTTGCGGCGCAGAGTACGGCTTAAATACCAGGGTGCTGATAACAGGATAAGCGCTTCAAAATAACGTGCCGCGAGCCAAATATCTACCGCATAGACCGCTCCGTCCGCATCATATATATTCATGCCCTTGTACATTAGGGCATGCGCCAAATCCAGCATAGCTACCCAAAAGTAGCCGCCACCCAGATACATTAAAAAACTATTTCGTGTGAACGGGTACATCTGCCAGGCAACGACACACATTAATACCGCTATAATGACTGCAAACAGCTCGGCTAACGTATGGAACAATAAATAATTTTGCTGACTAATCAGCAGCAGCAATACAGATAAAAAAACAGGTATGAGCAATGTAAAACCGGACCAAATACTCCTTTCTTCTTTATCGCCTAATATCATAAAATCCAACACTTAATCTTCATAAATCAAAACCTATCTCTGCCGTATGCATTGAGTTCAAACCCGGCTGATATGTTCACTAAAGTCCAGAGCCTGCATGGGCTTGCTGAAATAATACCCCTGCACAAGCTCACAACCCATTAAGCCAAGCACTTTAAGGTGATCCTCAGTTTCAACGCCCTCAGCGACGACGGTCAGATGTAACTTATGGGCTAAATCAATAATTGTACCCACAATCGCAGAATCTTCCGGGTTTACTGATATTTCCCTGACAAAACTCTGATCAATCTTTAGCACATGCACCGGGAATTCACGTAAATAATTCAGCGAAGAATAACCCGTACCAAAATCATCCAGTGACCAGCGAATGCCCCTGGCGGACAACTCAGCCATCATGGCCGTTGAATATTCAATATTTTCCATTAACGCGCTTTCCGTCACCTCGAGTTCGAGCAAGCGCCCCGGCAAAGCCGTATCAGTAAGTATGCTGTCTATAATATCGACCAGGTCTTTTTGCCTGAATTGTCTGGTGGATAAATTAACAGCCACACGTAAATTTTTGTGGCCGTTATTCAGCCATTTTTTACACTCCAGGCAGGCCGTTTCTAAAATCCAGTTGCCCAGCTCATAAATAAGCCCGGTTTCTTCAGCCAATGCTATAATTTTTTCCGGCCCAAGAACTGCCTTATCATTTTTTTGCCATCTTAACAGAGCCTCTGCACCAACTATATGCCGGGTAATCACATCGACCTGTGGCTGATAATATAACTCCAGCTCCCCGCCCTTAAGAGCGGCTCTAAACTCAATTTCCTTCTCTAGCCTCTCAACCGCCTTTTCATTAAACTCTTTCGAGTAGAACTGATAGTTTCGCCTGCCCTGAGACTTGGCAAAGTACATTGCTGAATCAGCATTTCTCAGCAAATCATCGTTATTACTGGCATCAACCGGGTAAACAGCTACACCGATACTGCAGGTGACATTAATCTGTCGACCCTCAAGCTCCATCGGCTGCTTTACAGTCTCGATAATTTTTTCACATAATCGCTTTAAATAACCGATATTTTTCTGGTAATCCAGAGCCAGATCCGTGACCAGTATCGTAAACTCATCGCCCCCCATTCTGGCAATCGAGTCGGCACTCCTGAGTGCAGGCTTCAGCCTCTCGGCAATAATCTTTAATAGAATATCACCGGCGGCATGTCCTAAAGAATCATTTATCGATTTGAATAAATCGATATCGATAAATAGCACTGCCAGATTTTTTTTATTACGCTGGCACCTTTTAATTTCCTGACTCAGCCGGTCTTTAAACAAGGTTCTGTTTGCCAGCCCGGTTAAGGCATCATAATGCGCCATCTGATACAGCTGCTGCTCCCACTTTTTCTGTTCAGCAATATCTTTCGACATACTAAAATAGTTGGTAATCTCACCGTGGGAATTTCTAATCGATTTTATATTGATCATCTCGGGATAACTCGAGCCATCTTTACGGCTGCTCCAGAGCTCACCTTTCCAGACGCCGTTTTTATCAAGGCTGTCCTGGATTTCCTGGTAAGTTTTAGACTGGCTATTGGACTGTAACAGCAAAGGCACTTTCCCTAACAGCTCACTTTCCTTATAACCTGTCAGCTCAGAGTATGCTTTGTTAACATGAACAACATTGCGCTCTGCATCGGTTACCATCACACCTTCAGCCGTATTTTCGAGCACCTTGCTGGCCATCTCCATTTCTTCTTTTGCAAGCTTATGATCGGTAATATCAATTCTTACACCCACCACACCTTCGACCTGATTTTTTGAATTCAGAAAAGGTATAAGGTGAGTAGTATAATAGATCTCTTCATTATTTGTGGTGACGATAGCTTCTTCATAGATCACCGATTCACGGCTATCTATCGCTTCTCTTTCTTTTTCAGCAACCCGTGCGGCGGCCTGTTCTGACATCAGCTCCGAGTCACTCCTGCCGACAATATCC
>JAOUKT010000160.1 GCA_029882395.1 Gammaproteobacteria bacterium | reverse complement strand
CAATATTCCGTTTCGTGGCTCAACAAAGGAGAATGATGTGTGGCGTTCATTGCTTGGTATAGAGCAACAGTTGACAACGAAATTAAAATTATATTTTAACTGGAATAAAACTGAACTAAAGTCGAGCGATGCCAGTGTCGAATACGAGCGAAATTTGTATATTTTTGGCGCACAAATGATCTTCTAAAATATCTGGACAGTAATTTATTCTTCAGAACAAGAATTATCAGGATAAATAGATGCAACCGATTCAGTGGTACATCAGGCGACTTAGAACAATGTCACTTGCTGAGATAATATGGCGAGTGAACTCTGAGGTTCGTGATTCATTTGACCATGTGCGTTTTACGCTTGGTTTCGCTCCTGATTTCGATAACTTCCTGAAAAAACAACATTACATTCAACATGAGCCCGGTTTCAGTGTTTCTGATATGCCAGTGGGTGCATGGCAGGATTCTGGTACATCAATTGATCAACAAAAATGGCGTGACGATCTGGTCAGTAAGGCTGAATCGCTTATGCAGCATAAATTCAGCTTTTTTAATCACAGGGATCAGTTTTTAGGTTCCCCGATCAACTGGAACTATGATCATAGCGCGGGCAAACCCACGCCAATGCTGTTCTGGAAAAAGGTCGATTACCGCGATTTTCGCCAGTCGGGAGACTGTAAACAGGTTTGGGAACCCAACCGCCACCACCATCTGGTCGTACTTGGCCGCGCCTATCGGGCCACGGGTGATATCCGTTATGCTGAAGAGATTATGGCCCAGTTGGAGTCCTGGCTCGATCAAAACCCGTTTGGCTATGGCATGAACTGGCGCAGCCCGCTTGAACTTGGTGTGCGTATTATTAACTGGGTATGGGCGCTGGATTTAATTAAAGACGCCGGCTTAATGAAAGGTCCTTTAAAGCACCGTTTGTTTAATGCGATTTATCTGCACTGCTGGGAGAATGTCAGAAAATTTTCCCAGGGTTCATCCGCCAATAATCACCTGATTGGCGAAGTTGCCGGTGTCTTTGTTGCGGCCAGCTATTTTAAAGAGTTACCGAATATGCAGGACTGGGCTAGGCAAAGTCAGCAGATCCTGGAAGAACAGTTATTTGCGCAGACATTTTCAGATGGTTGTACGCGTGAACATGCGCTCGGTTATGAGTTTTTCGTTATTCAGTTCTATCTCGTTTGTGGACTAGTCGGGAAGTGGACCAATCAGAATTATAGTGACGCTTACTGGGCGCGACTCGAGAAAATGTTTGAGTTTGTCGCCTTGCTCGACGAGGGCGGTGAAGATTTGCCGATGTTTGGTGACCGGGATAATGGCTATGTTCTCGATCTGGGCAGCACGCCACATAATGTGTCGGCGCTTTTATCTATCGGCGCGTTATTGTTTAATCGACCTGACTTCAAGACCTATGCACCGGGTTATTCAGAAATGGCGGAATGGCTGCTCGGTACAGAGGGACGAGAGGCCTTTACCGCAATAGCAGCCGGTAAGAAAGACACCAGGC
>JAOUKT010000159.1 GCA_029882395.1 Gammaproteobacteria bacterium | reverse complement strand
TAAATTCTCAACTTATTCATTGAATGGATCCACAACACCCCAATAATGCAAGGCCCGAGATCGAGTAAACGCGGCATTTTACGCGCTTTTGAGCAAAAGTGAAACGTTAATTCACGCTTAATGACTAATTTTTACATTTAAAGGCCAATATATTAGTCGAATCTAATCTGGACTGCCGGATACCGCTTTACAAAACCGGCTTAAAAAGTAACGACGGCGACAAAATAGTACAACGCGGATGTCTAAAACAAAGGCGTTTATTTGCGGTAAATTATTTTGCTTTGAATGGCTGCTTCAGGATGACCTGAGGCTTTCGGGTTGCCTGGTTTATGCTAAAAACAATACCATGCAGCTACATTCCACCCATTGGACCGCCACCCATTGGCATCTTACCACCCATCGCACGCATCATTTTCGCCATGCCACCTTTGGCCATTTTCTTCATCATCTTGCTCATTTGCAGTTGTTGTTTCAGTACTTTATTCACTTCCTGCACCTGAACTCCAGCACCATTTGCAATCCGTTTCCGACGTGAGCCTTTTATAAGAGCAGGAAAAGCTCTTTCTTTTGGTGTCATTGAATTAATAATGGCGACCGTTCGTGAAAACTGTTTTTCGTCAACCTGACCCTTAATCTGATCCATATTTGGCATGCCGGGCAATTTGCCCATTAAACCACCCAGACCACCCATGTTTTCCATTTGCTCTAACTGGTCTTTAAGATCATTAAAATCGAAGCCTTTGCCTTTTTTAAACTTCTTGGCCATTTTCTCGGCTTTTTTAACATCAACCGAACGCTGAGCTTCTTCCACCAGAGAGAGAATATCGCCCATACCAAGAATACGCGAGGCAACACGATCAGGATGGAACGGTTCTAATGCATCTATTTTTTCACCCGCACCAAGGAATTTAATCGGCTTACCGGTAATCTGCCGAATTGATAAGGCCGCGCCACCACGCGCATCACCATCGGTTTTAGTTAAAACCACACCGGTTAATGGCAGCGCATCATGGAATGCTTTTGCCGTATTAGCGGCATCCTGACCGGTCATGCTATCCACTACGAATAATGTTTCTACCGGGTTAATTGCCTGGTTCAGCAATTTGATTTCCGACATCATGTCATCGTCAATATGCAAACGGCCTGCGGTATCAACAATCAATACATCCATAAACTGCTTTTTTGCCGCTGACAATGCATTATTGGCGATATCAACCGGCTTTTGATCGCTGGCGCTCGGGAAAAATTCAGCATCAACCTGATCAGCTAGTGTCTGTAACTGATCAATCGCAGCAGGCCTGTATACATCACAGGACACCACCATGACTTTTTTATTCTCGCGTTCTTTTAATAACTTCGCCAGTTTTGCAACCGTGGTGGTTTTACCAGCACCCTGCAGACCGGCCATCATAATTACGGCCGGTGGCTGAGCAGCCAGGTTCAGGCTTTCATTGGCCGAACCCATAATCTCAACCAGTTCATCATTGACCACTTTAACGAAGGCTTCACCC